>CAYMOD010000243.1:0-3948 GCA_964391945.1 uncultured Rhodobacterales bacterium
TCCGGCCTTTCGGGATGCGGGCGATGGATGCGCTCCGGCTCGAGAAATCCTACCGCGTGATCCCGCGCGAGCTTTCGATCGAATATGCCGCGTTCGAGAGCGGGCTCGACCGGTTCGTGCGGCTCGACAAGGATTTCATCGGCCGCGATGCGCTCGCGGCCTGGAAGGAGCGGGGCTTTGCCAACCGGTTCGTGGCCCTTGAGGTGCTCGATGTGACAAGTGCCGACGCGCGGGGCAGCGAGCCGATCCTGAAGGACGGGAAACTGGTCGGGCGGGCGACCTCGGGCGGCTACGGCTGGCGGCTCGGGAAATCGCTCGCGCTCGCGATGGTGGCGCCGGAGCTTGGCGAGGAGGGTACGGAGCTCGACATCGTCATCCTTGGCCGGACGCACCGGGCGGTTGTGATCGGGGAATCGCCCTTCGATCCGGAGAACGCGCGGCTGCGATCCTGAGCGAATTCCGGTCGGGACGTCACGAGGCCGTGGGTGCGGCGCCGCGTGACGTCCCGGCGACATTTCCTGTCGCTCGCCCGACAGCCCGTGACTGCGGGCGGGCGAAATCTTGATGAAGGCACGTGTTCAAGGATTTCCGCCATGCTCCAGGAAGTTCTTCCTCCCCTCGCCGAGCTGGTGGCGCGCAGGCGTCCGGGTCATTCGCTGGAGGCGCCGTTCTATACTTCGCCGGAAGTATTCGCGGCCGACCTGAAGCTGATCTTCGGCCGCGAATGGATCTACGCGGGGCCCGCGGCGGAGGTGCGCGAGCCGGGCGACTATTTCACCATGGAGATCGGGCTGAATTCGATCATCGTGCTGCGCGACGACGACATGGGGCTCCGGGCCTTCCACAACGTCTGCCGGCACCGGGGAGCGCGGCTCCTGCACGAGAAGAACGGCATCGTCGGCAAGCTCGTCTGCCCCTATCACCAGTGGACCTACGAATTCGACGGGTCGCTCATCCATGCCGAACACATGCCGGAAGGGTTCGACCGGAACTGCCACGGGCTGAAGCCCGTGCATATCGAGAATCTTGCCGGGCTGATCTTCATCTGCCTCGCCAACGAGCCGCCGGCGGATTTCGCGGTGATGGCGGCGACGATGCTGCCCTATCTCGCGCCGCACGGCCTCGATCGGGCCAGGGTCGCCCATGCGATCGACCTGATCGAGGCGGGCAACTGGAAGCTCACGATGGAGAACAACCGCGAGTGCTACCACTGCGCGACCAACCATCCGGAACTGACGATCTCGCTCTTCGAATACGGCTTCGGCTTCGCGCCGAGTGATGCGGATGCCGACCGGGCGGCGGCGATGGCGGAATACGAGCGGATCTGCCGGGGGTTCGAGGCCACCTGGGAGCGCGAGCGCCTGCCCTGGCAGGAGGTGAACCGGCTCGACGGCTGCTCCGCCGCGTTCCGGGCACAGCGGCTTGCCATCGACCGGACGGGCGAGAGCCAGACGATGGATTCGGCCGTCGCCTGCCGCCGGCTGCTTGGGGATCTTACCGAGAAACGGCTCGGCGGGTTGTCGTTCTGGACGCAGCCGAATTCCTGGCACCATCTGATGAGCGATCATGTCGTGACCTTCAGCGCGGTGCCGGTCGCACCCGACCGGACGCTCCTGCGCACGCGCTGGCTCGTCCACGAGGATGCGGTCGAGGGCGAGGATTACGATGTCGAGACCCTCGTCGCGGTCTGGCGCGAGACCAATGCCCAGGACGCGCATCTCGTCGAGATCACGCACAAAGGCGTGTCGAGTCCGGCCTATGTGCCGGGGCCGTATTCGCCCTACACCGAAGGGCTCGTGGAGAAGTTCTGCTCCTGGTATCTGCAGCGGCTCGCCGCCAATCTGCCGGAAGCGGTCCGGGGGCGATGATGGACGCGCGCCACAACCTCGTGCTCGAGGCCCTCTATCCGGTCTGGGACTGCGAGGAGGACGACCGGCTGATCTGCCGGGCGATCTATGCCGAGACCCACGACATCAAGACCTTCGTCTTCGGCCCGGCCGAGCCACGGCAGTTCATCTTCGCGCCGGGGCAGTTCCTCACCTTCGACTTTCCCATTGGCGGCGAATCGGTCAACCGCTGCTACACGATCGCCTCGTCGCCGACGCGGCCGTTCTCGGTCGCGATCACGGTCAAGCGCGAGCCGGGCGGCCTGGTGTCGAACTGGCTGCATGATCGGCTGAAGGTGGGCGATGTCGTGCGGGCGGTCGGACCGATGGGCGAGTTCTCGGCCTGGGGGAACCCGGCGCGGAAGCGGCTGTTCCTGTCGGGGGGCGTCGGGGCGACGCCGCTCATCAGCCATGTGCGGCGCGATTTCGACATGGGCGAGGATATCGACACGCTCTACCTCCACTTCGCCCGTTCGCCGCGGGATCTCGTCTTCCGCACCGAGCTGGAGCTGATGGCGCAGCGGCGGCAGAATCTCCGCATCGCGCATGTGGTCGAGCGGACCGATGGCGAGGGGTCGTGGAGCGGGTTCCGGGGCCGGTTCTCGCCGCAGCTGATGGCGGCGATGGCCGAGGATTTCCGCGAGCAGGAGATCTTCTGCTGCGGGCCGGCCGGGTTCATGACCGCGGTGCGGGATTTCCTCGAAGGCGCCGGCTATGACATGCGGCGCTACCACGAGGAGAGTTTCGATTTCGAGGCGCTGCCGGCCATCGAGCAGGAAGCGGCGCCGCCACCGCCCGACCCGGGTGTTGCCACCTACGAGATCACCTTCATGAAGTCGGGCCGGACCATCCCCTGCGACGCCGGGACGACGATCCTCGCCGCGGCGCGGCTTGCGGGGATGCGGCTGCCGGCGTCCTGCACCAGGGGGCTCTGCGGCACCTGCAAGTCGCGGAAGCTCGAAGGCGAGGTGGAGATGGCGCATGCGGGCGGCATCCGCCAGCGCGAGATCGACGCCGGGATGGTGCTGCTCTGCTGCTCGAAGCCGCGCTCGAACGTGGTGGTGGACCGGTAGGGCGGATTGGACCGGGAGCCGTCACCGGAAAGCGAAAGGCCCGGATGCAGGTCGCATCCGGGCCTTTTTCCTATTCCGCCGTGAGCAGCGGCGGCTTCTTGGAGGTGAGCCGCGGTGCGCCCGCGGGCTCGATGACGAGCTGGATCTCGCCGTCCTTGACCTTGACGTGGACGACGCCGCCCTTGGCGAGCTTGCCGAAGAGAAGCTCCTCCGCGAGCGGCTTCTTGATGCTCTCCTGGATCACCCGGCCGAGCGGCCGCGCGCCCATCTTCTCGTCGTAGCCCTTCTCCGCGAGCCATTCGGCGGCGGCCCGCGAGAGCTCGATCTGGACGTTGCGGTCCATGAGCTGCGCATCGAGCTGGGCGACGAACTTGTCGACGACCTGGAGGATGACCTCCTTCGGCAGCGATCCGAACGAGATGACCGCGTCGAGCCGGTTGCGGAACTCGGGCGTGAACATCCGCTCGACGGCGGCGGTGTCCTCGCCCTCGCGCCTCGCGCGGCCGAAACCGAGCGCCTCGCGCGCCTGCTCCTGCGCGCCCGCGTTCGAGGTCATGATCAGCACCACGTTGCGGAAGTCCACGGTCCGGCCGTTATGGTCGGTGAGCTTGCCGTGGTCCATCACCTGCAGGAGGATGTTGTAGACATCCGGATGCGCCTTCTCGACCTCGTCGAGGAGCAGCACGCAATGCGGGTGCTGGTCGACGCCGTCGGTCAGGATGCCGCCCTGGTCGAAACCGACATAGCCCGGCGGCGCGCCGATGAGCCGCGACACCGCATGTTTCTCCATGTATTCCGACATGTCGAAACGCAGCAGTTCGACGCCGAGCGTGTTCGCGAGCTGACGCGCCACCTCGGTCTTGCCGACGCCGGTGGGGCCGGTGAAGAGGTAGTTGCCGATCGGCTTCTCCGGTTCCCTGAGACCGGCCCGGGCGAGCTTGATCGCCGAGGCCAGCGCACCGATCGCAGCATCCTGACCGAAGACGACG
>CAYMOD010000244.1:0-3913 GCA_964391945.1 uncultured Rhodobacterales bacterium
GCATAGCTGACCATCGACTGTCCCGGGCGCAGGATGCTCACGTCGGCCCATCCCGCCGGGCGCTCCTCGCGCTCCGGATCGGCCGGAATCTCCGGCCTCGACGTGACCTTGATGTCGAAGGCGGGCGCGAAGCCGCTGTTCTCGACCACGAGATCCAGATATTCGCGGCCGGCCGCGCTCGGTTCTAGGGACACCGTCACGTAAGGCTCGTGCGAGCGTCCCGAAAGCTGGTCGAATCCCTTCTCGACGGTGGCGATGAGGCGGAACAGCGCATATGCCGCTGCGCCGATGAGCAGCGCCGAGATGAATTCCGGAATGAGCAGCCATACGAGGGGGCCAGTCGACATGTCATTCTCCTATCGGAGCAGGCAGGGAGGGAGCGTCACGCGCCGGACCGCAGGGAACCGGCGGCGCCGGCAGGGAGCGCAGGATTGCCGCACCGCACCTATCCCCCCCGGGCGACGAACAGGCCGTGCATCTGCGCAGGACGGAATGAGCGCTTCATCTGCTTGAGGCCCGCACGGTTACTGTCGTTGAAGTCGTTGAAGTAGCGGTATCCCGAAAGACTTTCGATCAGGCTTTTCCGCTGGAAATAGGCAAGCCCCGGGTGCCGGCGGTCCGACACGGTGATGAAGACGCTGGCATGGGTCGGCGTGATGCCGCCGCCGAAGCTGAAAGCCGCGATCTCGCCCTCCACTTCGATGACCTGGCTGAAGAGCTGCGAGGACGCCAGGGTATCGTGCTCCGCAAGGCAGGTCCGCGTGTAGCGGTAATAGGGCCCGACGATCACGCCCATTTCCCGCAGTTCCGCGCGCCAGGCATCGAGGAGGGCGCGGCATGCCGGCTCGTCCTCCGCCTGGTAGGGGCGGACGGATGCGGTGGCGGCATAGCGCGCGATCTTCCGGCGTAGCGTCGCGAAGGCGGAGCCCGCCGATCGCCGCACCGCGTCCGCGTCATAGATGTACTCGTCGCTGTGATGATGAATCTCGAAACCTTCCCGGGCGACAAGCAGGGCCTCGGATTGCTGCATCCGGATGATCCGCGCGCCCCAGCGGCCGTTGAACAGACGCATCCGCTCCCGCGCCCGCTGCAGCGCCGGCAGGCTGAAGGGAAACGGCGCCAGCAGGAGCGTGAGCCGCTCCGTCCCGTTCCTTCTCTCCACGCGGTAGACGAGGGCGGAATCGTCCACGAATTCGTGGAGGAGCCGCCGTCCGGTCGTCCGCCGCCCGGAAAGATGCAGATAGGGAAAGAAATGCGACCACGACACGACGCCCCCGGCCTCCGCCGCGGCCGCGAGGCGGGGAGCATCCTCGAGGCGAATGGGCCCGAGTCCGGCGAGGGCGTCGGCCTGCGTCTTTTCGCGGGCATCGTCGCCGGCCTCGCCTGTCCCCGGCGCCGCGCCGGACGATGGCGTGGGCGCAGTGTTGGAAAACTGATCCAGAGGCATCATGCCCTCCCCGGGTAGACCGCGTGCAATCGGGCGGCCGCGGAACGCCGCGTGATCCCGCCGCATTCGGTCCGTCCGTTGCCGCGCGAAGCGTTGAAGAAGCGGCGCGCGAACCCCGGGAGCCCGCCCGCGGGACCCTTCGGCATGCCGGGCAATTTCCCGCCGGTTCCGCATCCGGCCTCGGCGATCACCATGCTCGCCCTCATCAATTCACTCCTTCGAGAAGTTCGGCCCCCGGCGCGGGAGAGGCCGCTGGCCGCGCAAGCGGCTCTGCGGAACCCCACGATCCAGCCTGCGCCGGCTCACCCGGCGCGGAAACGGAGGTCAGTTCGAGATAATGGCCAAGCTCGTCCCTGCCGCGGGACGGCTCCTGCGGCAGGCGCACCGAGAGAAGCGAAGCGGCCTCGTCGAATTCCGGCGCGCTGACGGGGCGGTTCTGGAAGCCGGTCACGGCATTGTCCGTCATCAGCGGGTAGAGCCTGAGCGCGGCCCCGGCGGGCGTGAATTCGAGGGCGACCGCCATTCCGAAGGGCTTCGCGCCGAACTTCGTGAAGCGGCCGGGTGCGTTCCAGACGAAGTTCCCGATGCCGTAGAGGACCGGGCGTCCGTCGATCATCTCGGGGGCCTGCAGGGTATGCGACCCGTGCCCGACGACGAGATCCACGCCAGCGCCGACGAGCCCGGCTGCAAGCTCCCGTTGCTCCTCCGTGATCTCGGCATAGTCGCCGCCCCAATGCGGGAAGGCAACGAAGACCGGCGACGGCAGCGAGGCGCGGAGATCCCCGACGCGCGCGGCGATCCGCGCGGGAGAGAGATCGGCAACGCCGGCGATACCGGGCCGGGCATACCAGCGATAACGCTGCGCGTAGCGATCCCGGTACTCGAAACCGGTGAAGACGACCAGGCTGCGCTCGCTGCCTCCCAGCGTGAAGGGCACGACAAGCGGGCTGTCCGCCGCATCGAGATCGGGACCGGCGCCGAATGGCGCGATGCCGCTCGCCTGAAGATGGTCGATGGTCTCGATCATTCCGGTCGTGCCGCAGTCGAGCGCATGCTTGTTCGCCAGGGAAACCGCATGCACGCCAGCCGCGGCGAGCGCCTCGGCGACCCGCTCGCCATCGGACCACAGGAGGTGTTTCTTCCGCCCGCGCAGACCCGGCTCCGGATGAAGTGCGAGCGGAGCCGCCATGTTGCCGACCACAAGATCTGCCGCGCTGGTCAGCCCCTCGAGCCTTTCGAGGCACCAACGATGACCATGGGTGCCGAGCAGGTGGTGCAACTGCCCGGCACGCGGCCGGTGCATGTAGGATTCACCGAAGCCGATGTCTCCGACCATCAACACGCGGAACCGGTCTCCCGGCCGCTCCTGCGCCGCCCCGATCGCCTCCGCCAGGGTCGTCTCCGGGGCCTCCGGGGTCATCGTCGCGGTCGCCGCCGGCGGCATCCGGGCCTCGTCCTCACCCGTCAGGCCAAGCGTTTCGAGAGCCCGATCGAGCACCGCCGGATTCCGGGCCGAAATCACACGCCTGCCGGCGATCCGTGACAGCACGGCGCCGGCGCGGGACTCCCTCGCGGAGGTGTTCCCGTCCGGCAGGATGGCGAGATCCGCCTGGTCGATGCCCAGTCCAAGGCGCACGACGTCGCGGGCGGAGATTTCGACCAGCGCGCTGTCGATGCTCTCGTCCCAGGGCAGGGAGGCGGCGTCCTCGAAGACCCGCGCCGTGCCGTCGAGGTTCCGGCGGCGATCGGGACCGGCCACGACGCCGAGCCGACGGCCGGCGCGGGCCGCGGCCGCGATGACGGCATCGACGAGGGGCGCCGTCTCCTCTCCCTCCAAGACGACGACGACCGGAAACCGAGCCGCGGCGTCCTCCGGGTAGAGCATGTCGACGACATCGGCCGCCACGTCGCGGCTGCGGCCCTCCGACACCCGCGAGTGGACCGTGAGCCCGGGCCGGCTGTTGACCTCGCAGATCCCGCCTCCGGTCTCCCACCACGGGCGGGAGACGTCGCTCGTGAGGAAATCGACGCCGCAGATATCCAGCCCCAGGATCGACGCCACCCGCTCGGCGACCATCCGGATCGAGGGATGGATGCGGTCGGTCTCGTCCACCGCGTCGCCGCCGCGAGAGACGTTCGAGACGCGGCGGAGCAGGACCACCTCATCCCGCGCCGGCACCGCATCCGCGCCGGAACCCTGTTCGGCCAGGAGTTCGAGGGCTTCCGCATCGAGAGCGATCGGAAGCCGCGACGCCATCTGTCCGGGCAGGATGGCCTCGCGCTCGGGCCGGGCATTCTCCCGTTCGATCAGTTGCCGCACCGTGCTCGATCCGTCGCCCCGCACCCGGGCCGGGCGCCGGCGCGCCGCCGCGACGAAACGTCCGTTGATGACGAGAAGCCGGTACTCCTCGCCCGGTATCATCGCCTCGACCAGGACATTGTTGGAGACCGTCTGCGCGCGTTCGA
>CAYMOD010000245.1:0-2480 GCA_964391945.1 uncultured Rhodobacterales bacterium
GGGCGCGCCGATCGGCACCGGGCTCGGCCTCACCAATGTCTATGGCCTGCGCACGCTCCGGGTGCAGTTCCCGGAGGTGCCGATGGTCGTCGATGCCGGGCTCGGCCTGCCGAGCCAGGCGGCGATGGCGATGGAGATGGGTTTCGACGCCGTGCTCCTCAACACCGCGGTCGCGAAGGCGGGCGATCCGGCGGCGATGGCGGAGGGTTTCGCCAAGGCCGTGGAGGCCGGCCGCCTCGCGTATCAGGCTGATCCGATGGAGCCGCGTGATATGGCCGCTCCCTCGACGCCGGTGATCGGCAAGGCGTTCCTCGAATGATTCTGCCGCGTTTCTACCCGATCTTCGACAGTTTGCGCTGGCTGGAGCGGACGCTGCCGCTCAGCGTAAAACTCGTACAGCTTCGGATCAAGGAGATGCCCGAGCCCGAACTGCGCGCGACCATCGCCGCTGCCCGGGATCTCGCGCGGAGGCACGGCGCGGTGCTCGTCGTCAACGACTACTGGCGGATCGCGATCGACCTCGGCTGCGACTGGGTGCATCTCGGCCAGGAGGATCTCGACACGGCGGACGTTCCGGCGATCCGCCGCGCCGGCATCAGGCTCGGCATCAGCACGCACGATCATGCGGAGCTTGACCGGGCGCTGGCGCTCGCGCCCGATTACGTGGCGCTTGGGCCGGTCTACCCGACCATTCTCAAGAAGATGCGCTGGCACGAGCAGGGGCTCGCGCGCGTGACCGAATGGAAGCGCCTGATCGGCGGCATTCCCCTCGTCGCGATCGGCGGCATGAGCGTCGAGCGGGCGGTAGGAGCCTTCGCGGCGGGGGCCGACATCGTCGCGGCGGTGACCGACATCACGCTCCATGCCGATCCGGAGGCGCGGGTCCGCGCGTGGCTCGCGGCGACCGAGGCCGCGCGGGCGGGCGATCTTCCCGGACCGCTCCCGAGGGCCGCCTCATGAACGCCGAATTCGACACCAGCCGCTACCTCCGCCAGATCGCCGTTCCGGAATTCGGCATCGAGCAGCAGCGCCGGCTCCGCGAAGCGCATGTCCTCGTCGTCGGCGCCGGCGCCCTCGCCGCTCCGGTGCTGCAGTATCTCGTCGGCGCCGGGTTGGGCCGGATCCGGCTCATCGATTCCGATCGCGTCGAGATCTCGAACCTGCATCGCCAGACACTCTTCCGCGATGCCGACATCGGCCGTCCGAAGGCCGAGGCCGCGGCGGCGTCGATGGCCGGGCTGAACGGCGAGTGCCGGATCGAGCCCATCGTCGGTGTGCTCGATCCCGCCAATGCCGACGCGCTCGCGCACGGGGTCAACCTCGTTCTCGATTGCGCCGACAGTTTCGCGGCGAGCTACATGCTGTCCGACACCTGCCGCGATCGGGGCCTGCCGTTCGTCAGCGCCTCGGTGATCGGCATGGAAGGCTACGTCGGCGCCTTTTGCGGTGGGAGCCCAAGCCTGCGCGCCGTCTTTCCCGACCTGCCGCAGCGCCTCGGCACCTGCTCGGAGGACGGTGTGCTCGGGCCCGTCGTCGGTGTGCTCGGCGCGCTGCAGGCGCAGATGGCGCTCGCGATTCTCGCCGGCCTCCCGCCCTCGCCGCTCGGCCAGCTCGTCAGTTTCGACGCTCGCAGCTTCCGCTTCGGCGGTTTCCGCTTCGACGGCGCGCCCGAGCCCGCGCGTGAGCTCCGGTTCCTCGCCCCCAGCGCGATCACCGCAAGCGATTTCATCGTCGACCTTCGCGCCGAGGATGAGGCGCCGCTGGTGCGGCCTGACGCCCACCGCCTTCCGGTCGCCGCCTTCGGAGCCGGCGGACCGACCCCCCGTGCCGGTCAGCGCGCGGTCCTCTGCTGCCGCTCGGGGCTCCGCTCCTGGCAGGCGGCGGAGCGGCTCGCCGCGGTCTGGGACGGGGAGATCGCGCTCGTCGCATTTGGTGATCCCGGAGAAAGGTCCGCATGAACCCGGCGGCTCTCGTCACTCTTATCTCCCGCCACTCATGGACAAGGCACCTCATGCCGGTCGGCGACGCTCCCTTCGGGACCGTCGGAACCGTGGCCCTACAGGATCTTCGCGGCGCTTGCGCTACCTCTGACGGCGGGATCGTTGCAGTCCGCGCGACAGGCTTCCCGGACAAGTCGCAGCACGCGGGCATCACCGACGCGAACGAGATCGGCCGGCACGCGCCGCTTGCCTATCGCTTGCCCATATTGCAGTGCCGGTCTCCAGCCAGACCTCATGGAGGCCGTCACCATCGGCATCGAATCCGTCCGGCATCCGGGAACAGGCGATACCGTGCCGGCATGTACCCAGCCGGATGAACCGCCCGCCCTCTGCTATGGCGTGGTTTCCCTCCGGGAACAGTTCCGCTGCTGCCGGAGTTTCGAGGCCGAGGAAACAGAGATGCTGGCAGACGCCGCGCCCGGTAAAAGCCTCCTGAAAGTCGGCGGCGATCCGAAGCGCGGCTTCCGCACCGCGACCGTC
>CAYMOD010000245.1:2580-3852 GCA_964391945.1 uncultured Rhodobacterales bacterium
TCGAGGAAGATTTCGACGGCGAGAGGCTTTCGATCAGATCCATTGCCGGGGACTGCGACTGACCGGGGATGGAGCCGCAGCGCCGGTGATCAGTACCGCGATCGAGCGGCCAGAAAAAGCACGACGCGCCTCCTGCCGGTCGCCGCGCCTACCATCGTCGCGGACGAAAATTGGTTGGTTCCTACCCTCTCGCCAGTGCAGCCGAAGTGCGATAGGCGGTGGCCGATGTGAAACAGAGCTGTCGGGCCGTGGAGAGAACGATGGGGTTTTCAGATCAGCTTTCTGCTGCTGACGTCATCCTCGACGCAAGCGTGAAGAACAAGGAGGGCCTGCTCGAGATGCTCGCGGCAGAGGCTGCGGGGCGTCTCGGATGCCCCGAAAAGAAGATTCTCGATGCGCTGACGACGCGCGAGGATCTCGGCTCCACGGCCCTCGGGAAGGGCGTGGCACTTCCCCATGCCCAGTTGGCGGCCATCGAGCAGCCGATCGTGCTTTTCGTGCGCCTTGAACGTCCGATCGACTTCGACGCCCGCGACGGTGAACCGATCGATCTCGTTTTCATGGTGCTCTGGCCGGCGGCGACACCGAAAGGTCTGCTCGCCGCGATGGGCGAGATCTCCCGGACATTGCGCGAAGCGAGCTTTCTGCGTCGCGTACGCATTGCGGAGACCCCCGAGGAAGTGGTGGCGCTCCTGTCTGCCGCCGAAGACACGAACGAGGATCAGGACGCGGTACCCCGGGAAACATGATGTTATCAACTGGCACTACCGTTTCCACCGTGACACGTTTAAGAGGTCAGCCACCCCGCCCTGACGTTGGCAACCTGCCATCCCGGATCACTTGACGGAGATCATGCCAGACGCCCTGCTCCTGCTCGTCGTAGGCCTTCCGTTCGTCGGCGCAATCGCGGCTGTACTGCTCCCGACATATGCGCGCAACGCGGCGTCCTGGCTGGCCGGCGTGGTCGCCCTCGGCAGTCTGGCTTTCGTATGGGCAGCGTATCCCAGGGTCGCCGCGGGCGACGTCATCCGCCACGAGATCGAATGGCTGCCCGCCCTCGGGATGAACCTCGTCCTCAGAATGGACGGCTTCGCCTGGCTTTTTGCCGGGCTGGTGCTGGGCATCGGCGTCCTGGTGGTGCTCTACGCCCGCTACTACATGCTGCCGGAAGATCCGGTGCCGCGCTTCTTCTCCTTCCTGCTCGCCTTCATGGGTTCGATGACGGGCCTGGTCCTGTCCGGCAACCTGATCCAGCTCGTCTTCTTCTGGGAA
>CAYMOD010000246.1:0-3849 GCA_964391945.1 uncultured Rhodobacterales bacterium
ACAGTCGCGGCTCATGTCGCTGGTCGAGTCGATTGCCAACGTCGCGGTCGGCTACGGCGTCGCCGTCATCACGCAGATCCTGATCTTCCCGGCTTTCGGCCTGCACACCACGCTGGCGCAGAACCTGCAGATGGGCGCCGTCTTCACCGTGGTCAGCATCGTACGATCGTTCGCGCTACGGCGAGTGTTCGAGGCGGTCCGGGTCGGAACGGCGAAGCCGCCGCTCAGGACGAGCGGCGGCTCAGTTCCGGTCCGGTTTCCCTACCGCCGGGACTTCGGCGGCGCGCCGGGTCGGGATCAGGCTTCGAGCCGGTAGACCCGCCCGCGCCCCTCGACCTTGTCCGAGGTCACCTCGAGGCCGAGTTTCTTCTTGAGCGCGCCGGCGAAGGCGCCGCGCACCGTGTGCGACTTATGCCGAAGTCGGCATAAGCCGCATTATGCCGATGCCCGGATTATGCCGATGTAGTCATGTAAGCGTCTGAATAGCGTCAAGTCCTTTGCGTCCGTGTCGGCATAATCCTCAGGGGTGAAGGCCGGTAGAATCTCCTCTTTCATGTTGAAACGAGGAGACTTCATTTTGACCGAACCGAAGAAGAAGCGGGGCAAGAACCCGGTCACGGCCCTTTCTGTCGGCTTCGAGGAAGGGCTGCGGCGCCAAGGATACGCGCCCGGCACGATCTGGAAGCAGCGCAAGCTGCTCAACGACCTGATGGGCTGGTTGCAGGGCCAGCACCTCTCGATGGGCGATTTGTCGATGGCGCAGGTTGATCGGTTCATGGCTGACCGTCGTGCCGCTGGCGTCCGCAAGCTGAAGACACGCAAGGCACTGGATCCCGCTCTCGACCATTTGCGCGGGCTGGGACTGGTGCCCGCGGCCGAAGCCGCAGTGGATGACGATCCCGCCCGGGCAATCCTGAACCGGTACCGGCGGTTCCTGATCACGGAACGCGGCCTCGCGGATGTGACGGCCGGTCGGTACATCGATTGCCTGCGCCCGTTCCTGGACCGCAGGATGGCGGCGGGGGACCTTGATCTCGGGGGCCTGACATCGGCCGACGTCACCTCCTTCATGGTGGCGTGGTGCCCCTGCCTGAACACCGGCGTGGCGAAGCTGACGGTCACAGCGCTGCGGTCGTTCCTCGGCTTTCTGCATCTCGACGGCGTCATGGAGCGCTCGCTCGTCCCGGCCGTGCCGAAGGTGTCCCGCCGCCGAATGGCCGGGTTGCCCAAGGGGCTCGAGCCCGATCAGGTGCGGCGCCTTCTCGCGGCCTGCGATGCCGATACCGCGGTCGGTAGCCGCGATCTGGCGATCCTGGTCCTGCTGGTTCGGCTCGGCCTGCGGCGCGGTGAAGTCGCCGGGCTCGGGCTCGACGACATCGACTGGCGCGCGGGCACGATCCGCGTGCGCGGCAAGGGCAATTGTCACGAACGGCTCCCTCTTCCGCCGGATGTCGGTCGCCGCCTGGCCCAATATCTGCGCCATGCCCGACCGGCGGACGCTCAGGGCCGGACCGTGTTCGTCCGGCACTTCGCGCCCCATCACGCACTCGGCGCAAGCCGCGTGAGCGGTATCGTGGCGGACGCCGCCCGGCGCGCGGGCCTCGGGCGTGTCCACGCGCATCGTCTGCGCCATACGGCGGCAACGGAGCTACTGCGCGCCGGCGCATCCTTGCCGGAGATCGGCCAGCTCCTGCGTCATCGTCGTGTCGAGACCACGGCGATCTACGCCAAGGCCGACCGTGACACCCTGCGCCTGATCGCGCGCGCCTGGCCGGAGGGTGCACAATGAGCCACCTGCGCAATGCCCTTGCCGATTATCTGACCATGCGGCGTGCCCTCGGCTACAAGATGGACAAGGCCGAGCGGCTTCTCGGCCGGTTTGTCGCCTTCGCCGAGGATCGCGGCGAGACCCATGTCCGGACGGAGACGGCGGTAGCCTGGGCGACCCGGCCCGCGGGCGCCGCCGCAATCTGGACTTCTCGGCGCCTGGCAGAAGTTCGTCTCTTCGCGCGGCACCTCCGTGCGCTCGACGGGCTGAGCGAGGTGCCACCGGACGATCTGCTTCCGGCGCGAACGCGCCGCGCAACGCCCTATCTCTACGCGCCGCAGGAGGTCGCCGACCTGATGCGGGCCACCGCGATCCTGCGTGGATCGCATGTGCAGGCGACCTACCGGACCTTGATCGGCCTCCTGGCGGCGACCGGCATGCGGATCGGTGAGGCGATCGCCCTCGACCATGACGACTTCGACGCGGGCAGCGGCATGGTGACGATCCGGCACGGCAAGTTCGACAAGGCTCGCGCCTTGCCGCTGCATCCGACCACGGTCGCAGCTTTGCAGGATTACCTGCACCGTGACGACCGCCCCCGCCCTGAGGGCCCGCCGGTCCTGCTGATCAGTTCGCGCGGCAAACGGCTGCGCTACAATACCGTGCAGCCGATCTTCCAGAAACTGCTGCGTCACTGCGGCATTGCCCCACGCTCGGCGGCGTGCCGGCCCCGGATCCACGATCTGCGGCACAGCTTCGCCGTCAGCACCATCGCGGACGACTACCGGTCGGGCGACCCCGGCTCGCGCCTCGCGATCCTGTCCACCTATCTGGGTCATGCCGATCCCGGCAGTACCTACTGGTACCTGTCGGCCGCGCCGGAACTGCTGGGCCTGGCCGGCGAAAGGCTCGAGCGCCACTTGGTGGGCGACGCATGAGTGCGCTGGCCACGACCCTGCAGGCGTTCTTCACCGATCGCCTCATCCGCCAGCGTCAGGTCAGCCCGAATACGGTTCAGGCCTACCGCGATACGCTGCGGCTGCTTCTGGTCTTCGCGTCGGAGCGGCACGGTAAGGTGCCGGGAAAGCTCGACATCGACGATCTCGATGCGCCCCTGATCGGCGCCTTCCTCGATCACCTGGAGCACGAGCGACAGAATGGCGTGCGCACGCGCAACGCCCGGCTGGCCGCGATCCGGTCCCTGTTCCACTATGCCGCCCTTCGGCATCCCGAACATGCCGCCACCATCGAGCGCGTTCTGGCCATTCCGCCGAAGCGCTTCGAACGGCGGCTGGTGACATACCTGACCGAGTCGGAGATCGACGCCCTGCTGGCCGCGCCGGACCGGGCGACCTGGACCGGGCGGCGCGACATGGCGCTGTTCGGTCTTGCCGTCCAGACGGGCCTTCGGGCCTCCGAACTGATCGGGCTCAATTGCGCCGACGTCCACATTGGGGCCGGTGCGCACGTCAGCTGCACCGGCAAGGGGCGAAAGCAGCGGATCACGCCGCTTACCTCGGGCACCGTCGCGATCCTGCGGACATGGCTGGCCGAGCGTGGAGGGCTGCCTGCGGAACCGCTGTTCCCGACACGGACCGGACGCGCCCTCAGCCGCGACGCGGTCGAGCGGCGATTGGCTGGATATGTAGCGAACGCAATGGCCGGTTGCCCGTCCCTCTCGCGAAAGCGGGTGACCATGCATGTGCTGCGGCATTCCGCGGCCATGCGCCTGCTGCAAGCCGGTATCGACACAGCGGTGATCGCGCTCTGGCTCGGTCACGAACAGATTGAAACGACCCAGATCTACCTGCACGCGGACCTGCAGATCAAGGAACGCGCCCTCGAAAGGACAGCCCCAATCATGATGAAACCCGGCCGCTTCCGGCCTACCGACAAACTCCTCGCTTTCCTCGAAGCCCTCTGATTATGCCGACCCCGGTACAGCGGTCTCCGCCAGAAACAACAGCTTACATGACTACATCGGCATAATCCGGGCATCGGCATAATGCGACTTATGCCGACTTCGGCATAAGCCGCACACGGTCCGCGGCGCCTTCGCCGGCGCGCTCAAGAAGAGGCTC
>CAYMOD010000247.1:0-3847 GCA_964391945.1 uncultured Rhodobacterales bacterium
TCGATGTTCACGCCGATCTTCGCGCTCGCCCGGACCGTCGGCTGGATTTCGCAGTGGAAGGAGATGCTGGAGGATCCGTATCGGCGGATCGCCCGGCCGCGCCAGCTCTATACCGGCGCGACGAAGCGGGATTATGTCGATGTCGAGAACCGTTGAGACCCCGGGCGCTCGCGGCCTGCGAGTATCCGGTCTCATGCCGGTAGTGGTATGCCCTGTCTGCCGGATCCTCATGATGTCGTCCGCCACGGGCACAGCAAGTGATGGACATTCATGCCGCTCCGTGATCAAATATTGGTGATGTCATCCGGGAGGATTTCGACTTGTACAGCCACATGATGATAACGACCGACGGCTCGGAACTCGCGATGCGCGGTGTTTCTCATGGTCTGTCGCTGGCAAAGCAGCTGAACAGCAAGGTCACGATCATTTCCATCGCGGAGACCTATCCGTTGCAGGCCCCGGCCACGCCCGCTGCCTGGAGCGAACTCCAGGCGAAACATGCCGATACCGCCCTGCAGGCCGCGAAAGAAGCGGGGAGCGAGCTCGGGCTCCAGGTCGAGATCGTCCGGGAAACCGCGTCGTCCCCGGCCGTCGCCATCGTCGAGGCGGCAAGGAGGCTTGGCTGCGATCTTATCGTGATGGCATCGCATGGACGTCGCGGCGTGCGCAGGATCCTGCTCGGCAGCCAGACCGCGGAGGTGGTGCATCATTCCGATGTACCGGTCCTGATCGTTCGCTGCTGAACGGAACCGGGCCGGCCGTCCTCCCGCCAGTCGGCTTCTTCCTGCGGCCCGCTGCATGATTTTGCGGCGGGCGCGTTCGTGATCGGACAAGGGCCGGACCTGTCACCGGCAACGCCGCCGGAGCGCTTTTCGAATCCGATTTCCTCGGACCGGTTTCCATCTTGCCGACTGGCCACGATTTTCGAATCAGCCGGTGGACCACCGGCTTCGAATTGCTCCAGAGCGCGCAGCCCGCGCTTCAGGACCCCCGTCCGCTCTCCCGCCAGGCAGCGAGGATCACCCGCGCCGTCATCAGGTCGAGATGCGCGCCGCCGCCGTTCTTGTAGATGGTGATCTCGTCTGCCGCGCGCCGCCCCGCCCGGCCGGTGACCAGATCGGCGAGGTCGCCCACCACGTCCTTCGGGGCGATCACCCCCTCCCGGATCGGGATCAGAAGCTCGCCGATATGCCCGAGCGTCGTCTCGCGGCTGTCGACGAAGATCCGCCCGCGCCGCAGCGCCGCGTCGTCGGCCTCGCGCATGTCGGCCTTGAACGCCCCGATCAGGTCGAGATGCTGCCCCGGCCGCAGCCATTCGCCCCGGATCACCGGCTCGCGCGCAAGCGTCGCCGTCGCGACGATGTCGGCCGCCGCCACCGCCGTGGCAAGATCCGCCGCGACGCCTGCCCCGATCCGGCCGGCGAGCGCCTCCGCCGACTCCCGTGTCCGGCTCCAGACCGTGATCTCGAGCGGCCCGAGCACCGCGCGGTAGGCCTCCGCGAGCGATCTTGCCACGCGCCCCGCGCCGACGATCAGCAGCCGCCGCGCATCCTTGCGCGCGAGGAGCCTTGCCCCGAGCACCGAATCGGCCGCGGTCTTCCACTTTGTCACGACATCGAAATCGACCACCGCCTCCGGCCGGCCGGTGGTGTCGTCGAAGAGGATCATCGCCCCCTGCACGCTCGGCAGGCCGCGTTCGGCGTTGCCGGGCAGCACCGTGAACGCCTTCACCGCCGCGCCGAGCCCGTCGATCCAGGCCGAGCGGCTGACAAGCGCATCCGCGCCGCGTTCGAGGAACAGGTCGCCGAGGCGAGGGGCGGCGCCCCGGTGCCCTTCGGCCAACGCATCGACCACATGGCCCCAATCGAGGTGCGGTTCGACCTCTCCGCCGATGACCGGGATCGCCGCCATCCGTCTAGACCCCGACCGCGACCATTGCCCGGGCGAGTTTATCGAGCCCGTCCTCCGGCAGCCCCGCGACGTTGATCCGGCTGTCGCCGATCATGTAGATGCCGTATTCGGCCCGCAGCGCCTCCACCTGCTCCGGGCTCGCGCCGAGCCGGGAGAACATGCCCCGGTGGTCCTGCACGAAATCGAACCGGTCGGAGTTGGTCTCGCGGCGGAGTGCCGCGGCGAGGCCGCGCCGCAGCCCGAGCATCCTCTCGCGCATCTCCGCGAGTTCGGCTTCCCACTCGGTCCTGAGATCGGGTTCGCGCAGGATCATCGCCACGAGCCTGGCGCCGTGGTCGGGCGGGAACGAGAAGTTCACGCGGTTGAGCACGGCGAGGTTGCCCGCGGTCACCTTCGCCACTTCCGGATCGGCCGCGATTGCGAAGGCCGCGCCCACCCGCTCGCGGTAAAGGCCGAAGTTCTTGGAGCAGCTCGCCGCGATCAGCGTCTCCGGCAGCGCCGCGACCATCGCCCGCATCCCGCGCACATCCGCCTCGAGCCCGTCGCCGAATCCCTGGTAGGCGAGGTCGATCATCGGCACCGCGCCCCGCTCGCGCAGGAGGTCGGCAAGCGTGGCCCAGTCCTCCTCGCTGAAGCTCGCGCCCGTGGGATTGTGGCAGCAGCCGTGCAGAAGCACGACGTCGCCCGCCGCCACATCGGCAAGATCGGCGCGCATCCCCGCGAGGTCGACGCCGCGCGTCTCCGCGTCGAAATAGCGGTAGGTCCGGCTCTCGATACCGACATGCCGGATGATCGCCGGGTGGTTCGGCCAGGTCGGATCGGAATACCAGACCGTCGCCTCGGGCCGCGCCCGCTTGACCAGTTCGAGGATCTGGCGCACCGCGCCGGTGCCCCCGGGCGTCTGGGCGCCTGCGACCCGCTCGGCCGGCACCGCATCTCCGAACACGAGGTCGCGCATCGCCGCGACGAAATCGGGATCGCCAAGGAGCCCGACATAGGATTTGGTGGTCTGCGCCTGCCAGAGCCGCTCCTCGGCGCGTTTCACCGCCCGCATGACCGGCGTGTTGCCGTCGGAATCCTTGTAGACCCCGACGCCGAGATCGACCTTGTCCGTGCGCGGATCGGCGGCATAGAGCCCCATCAGCGCGATGATCTTGTCGGCGGGTGGCGGGTTCAGCACCTCGAACATGGAAATCCTTTCAGATCGGCAGCGCCTTCCGGCGCCTCATGATGAAGAGCGGGCTCAGACGGTTGCGTCGCCGCGGTCATGCGTGAGCACCCGCCGCTCCGTCTCGCGCCCCACCGCCACGA
Organism: uncultured Rhodobacterales bacterium; assembly: GCA_964391945.1. GTDB lineage: Bacteria > Pseudomonadota > Alphaproteobacteria > Rhodobacterales > Rhodobacteraceae > Amaricoccus. The sequence goes on from CAYMOD010000247.1 coordinate 3,223, forward strand.
AGCCTGCCTTCTGGTAGAGGGGCAGCGCCCGCGGATGGTCGAGCGAGTTGGTGGCGACCGTCAGCCGCGCGCAGCCCGGCCGGTCCCACGCCATATGGACCGCGGTGCCGAGCAGGAACCGCCCGAGACCCCGGCCGATCGCCTCCGGAACCAGCCCGAAATAGGCGAGATCGACCAGGCCCGACATGCGGCTGTCGAGCACGAAGAATCCGTGGGGCCAGCCAGCGCGGACGAATGTGTAGAGCGTGACACCGGGATCGGCCAGATAGGCTTCGATTGCTTCGCGCGGCCGTGCGTGCTGGTCCGTCCATCCGTAGTCGCGACCGACCGCGTCGTAGAGCGCGAGGAAGAACCAGGCCGGCGGCCTCTCCGCCGCGACAAGCGCCGAGACCGGTCCCTGCGGCAGCACCGGCCGCGGCCAGGCTGGCCGCTCCGTCATCTCGAGATGGGTGACGACCACCTCCACCCCGCCGCCCGGTTCCCGGCTCATCCGGTTTCGACGTCCAGATCGGGATAGGCGCCCCATTCGGCCCAGGAGCCGTCATAGAGCGAATGCCGCCGGTTGCCGAGCAATTCGAGCGCGAGGTTGAGGACCGCCGCGCTCACCCCCGAGCCGCAGGAGGTG
>CAYMOD010000248.1:0-3833 GCA_964391945.1 uncultured Rhodobacterales bacterium
GATGCAGTATTGGTGGCGCCCGACCCGGGTGATCGGGAAGGACCCCGTCCAGCGGTCGTTGCCGAGGAGAAGCATCGGCGCCTCGCGCCACTCGTCCTCGTCGCCCGCACGCCAGAGCACCACCGCCTCCAGCACCTCGTGCCCGTCGGCGATGATGTCGGCCTCGACCGCCACCGTGTCGCCGACCGTGCGTTTCACCGGGAAACCGCCGACCACGCAGGGCTCGATCTTCTCGATGGCGAGCCGCGGTGCCCGCGCGGCGGCAAGCGCCTGCTCCGGTCCCGGCTCCGGCGCGATCCGGATCGGCGGCTCCTGCGCCGCGCGGCCGATCCAGACCTCGCCCGCGTCGAGGACGAGCCGCGCGCCGGTCGCGACCCGGCCGGTCCCGATCACCGGCTCGAAACCGCCGAAACTGCCGCCCGCCATCCTGAGGATGCTGCTCGCCTCGAGGCTCCGTCCGTAGGCGAGATCGCGGTTCGCGAGCACGAGCCGCGCGCTCCGTGCCTCGTCGAGGTCGGCCGCATCCGCGCGCAGCATCGCCACGATCGTGTCGCCGGGATCGGTGAGCTCGACCAGTGTCCGCCCCTCGCCTTCTTCCTCCCGCGCGAGGAACCGGTTGATCGTGCGGATCTCGTCCGCGACCTGCCCGTCCCCTCCATCGCGGAGCCGTCGCATCTCGCCTGGCGAACCCGCGCGCGGATCGACCGAGCGCCGTGCTCCCCATTCGAACCCCATCGGCACGAGGAGTCCGTCCCCCAGGCCGCCGCAGACCCGGACCCCCTGCACCGCCGCCCGCCGCCGCACGATACCGTCGAGATGCTCTGCCGCGAGCCGCCGTCCGAACGGCCGCTCCGGCGCCGCGATCAGCCGGATGCTGCCGGCATTTTCCCGCCCGCTGAAGATCGAGGCTCCATGCCGATCATACTCGTCATGGACGCCGACGACAGCGGCGAGGCCCGCGTGCTCCATCGCGCCCACATCCTCCGGCCGCGCGTCGGGCGCATAGCCGTAGACCCAGGCCCCGCCTGCAGCCTCGACCAGCCCGGCAAGCGCCTCCCTGGGCAGGCGGCCGGCGGCATGGACGCCGATGCCGCGCGCGCCTGCCTCCACCAGCGCCCCCACCCGCCGCCACCAGTCCTCCAGATGCGCACGTCCTGCCTTCGAGGCGAGGTCGATCGTCCGTGCTCCCACCGCCGCCGGCTCCCGGCGCGGATCGGGCAGGTCGTCGGCGATGAACTCGATACCCTCGGCCGCCACCTGATGCACGACGACATCGACCAGCAGCCCGAGATCCCGCTCCCCGGCGAGCGACGCCAGCCGCGCCACCGCTTCCGTCGCCGCGAGTCCGGCGCCGAATACCGGATGCGCCCGGTCGCCATCAGCCGGCGCCAGCACCCCGGCGATGCCTCCGGGCATGAACGGCGGCGACACCGCGACGTGATCAAAGCCGAGATCCCGGCAATGATCGAACAGGGCGGGCCATTGATCGAAGGGGCCGACGAGGGGCGGGTGGGCGTGGTAGACACGCGGTATCAGTCGGCGCATCGGTTCTCCTGCCGGTCGCTCGCATCGGTCTCCCGGCAACGGCACACCGGATCGATGGTTCCGGTCAAGCCCCGGATCGCCGAGAATGCCGGGAACCGGCGCAGCTCCGGAGAGTTGGCCGGTCGAGTTGATCATCGAGGGAGAGAGTTGATGGACGAGACTGTCGAGCGCCGCATTCGCGACCGCGCCTACAGGATCTGGGAGGAGGAGGGGCAGCCCGCGGGACGCGACGTCGACCACTGGCTGCGCGCGGCCCAGGAGATTGCCGCCGAAGCCCATGGGTCCAGCGGCCCCGACAAGGCAACCGACAAGGCAACGCCTCCCGCGGCGGAAACGGCAGAGGCGAAGCCCTCGAAAGCGAAACGGCCCCGGGCGCAGAAATCGAAGGACGCCGCCGGGGAGACATCCGCCGAGGCCGGCAAGGTCAAAACCGCGAAACGACGCCGATCCCCCGGATGAGCGGGGAGCCGCCTCAGCCGATCACCGAGCCGCGCAGATCAGAAAGCTTCTCGACCCCGTAGGTTTGTCGATGATCGGCCTGCCGGCGAACGGCCTGTCCGGCGCGGCGCTCTAGCGGGTCGCGAAGACGAAGTTGATGCCGCGGCGAGCGAGGGCGTCCCCCACTGGATCGATGCCTTCGCCACGGAGGTTCACGTCGCGCACCGCCACGTCGATCGCCGCCCCTCGCGCGAGCACGAGCGCCCCGGAGAGCGTTCCCGCCGGCCCGACAATGACCCGCGCCCACTTCCTCCCGCATGTCGGTCACCATGACCGCCACCAGCGCCTCATCCTCGACGAGAAGGATGCCTCTCCCCGAGAGTTCATTCACGTTCCCGGCTCCTCTTCCTGCGGCAAACGGCCAGCCGGAAGAAGCTGCGCCCGCGCGGGAAGGGACGAAATCATCCAGGGGGACGACACGCGAGCTTCCGCTCACCGCGGAGTGCCGGATGTCCCGTCCGCCGGGCGCACGGCGGAGGCGATCATCTGCGCGATATCGGTCGGGAAAGGGAAGACGATGGTCGAATTCTTCTCTCCGGCGATGTTCTGCAGCGTCCCGAGGTAGCGCAGCTGCATCGCCTCCGGGCGGCGGGCGAGGATCTCCGCCGCTTCGAGGAGATTGGCCGCCGCCTGCATCTCGCCTTCGGCATGGATGATCTTCGCCCGCCGCTCGCGCTCGGCTTCGGCCTGCCGCGCGATCGCGCGGATCATCGACTCGTTGATGTCGACATGCTTGATCTCGACATTCGCCACCTTGATCCCCCAGGCGTCGGTCTGGCGGTCGAGGATGCTCTGGATGTCGGCGTTGAGCTTGTCGCGCTCGCTCAGCATGCCGTCGAGTTCGTGCTTGCCCAGCACCGAGCGCAGCGTCGTCTGGCTGAGCTCGCTCGTCGCCTGCATGAAATTCTCGACCTGGATCGTCGCCTTCTCCGGCTCGATGACCCGGAAATAGATGACCGCGCTCACCCGTACCGAGACATTGTCGCGCGAGATCACGTCCTGGCTCGGCACGTCGAGGACAATCGTGCGCAGATCAACCCGCACCATCTGCTGGACGAGCGGAATGACCAAGATCAGCCCCGGTCCCTTCACCCCCGAATAGCGGCCGAGCGTGAAGATCACACCGCGTTCGTATTCGCGCAGGATGCGGAACGCCGATACGACGAACACGAGCAGGAGAACCGCCAGCACGCCGAAGAACACAAGGCTGTCGATCGCCACCATGGGGAGCCCTTCCGCAGTCTCCTTCCCAACCACGGGCCGCCCCGGCCGGTTCCCTATCCCGCCGCCTCCTTGCCATCTCCCGGCTGCGCGATCCTGAGCACCAGCCCGTCGACGCCCACCACCTCCGCGACGTCGCCCGCCGCGAACGGCCCTTGGCCCGTCGCCTGCCAGCGTTCGCCATGGGCCTGAACCGCGCCCCGCGCCCCCTGCCATTCCAGCACGGTCGCCTGCACGCCGATCATCTGCTCGCGTCCCGTCGTCACCGGGCGGCGCAGCGAGCCGACCGCCATCCGCGCGACGAGGAGCGCGAAGGCGAGGCTCGCCACCCCGATCGCCGCGATTACCGGCCAGGAGAGCGCGAGGCCGGGCACGTCGATATCGATCAGGAGCGTCGCTCCCAGCGTGATCGCGACCGCGCCGCCGATCCCGAGCACCCCGAACGAAGGCATGAAGGCTTCCGCGACGATCAATGCCACCCCGAGCAGCATCAGCCCCGCGCCGGCGAATGTCACCGGCAGCACCGACAGCGCATAGAACCCGGTCAGCAGGCTGATCGCGCCGATCAC
>CAYMOD010000249.1:0-3818 GCA_964391945.1 uncultured Rhodobacterales bacterium
TTGTAGCGGGGCTTGAGCTGCTTGATCAGGTTCTGCTCGAGCAGCAGCGCTTCGGTCTCCGTCGCCGTGGTCAGGAACATCATCGACGCGGTCGCCGCGATCATCCGGGCGATCCGGACACTGTGGCCGGTGGGTTTGGCGTAGGACGCGACGCGCTTCCTGAGGCTACGGGCCTTGCCCACATAGAGGACCTCGCCCCGCGCATCGAGCATGCGGTAGACGCCGGGCTTGTCGTCGAGCAGACGCAGATAGTCGCGGATCACCGTGTGACCGGATCGCCCGGTGCTGCCGCGTCCTTCCTCCTCGAAGGGTTCGTCACTCCTTTTAGGAATGTCGCTCACAACCATAATTCCATAAGTTGATTCGACCTCGATTGGCTGCCCCGGCCGTGGCGCCAATTCAAGCCCGAAGCTTTCCACGGAATCTGTGGATAACCCTGGGGAGAAGGCGGGGGCAAGAGACGCTTCCCATCGGTTTTCTTGACTGATTTGTGAACTGCCCAAAGAATAGGCAAGATCGCAAGCCACTGATTTCCAGAAATAAAAATCTTTACTGAAGCTAAGGCAATGATTCTGTTGATGGACTCGCGAAGGTTTCGTGACGGCCTGCACACGTGTGGAAAAGTCAAGCCGCTCCGGCTCCCCGCGCGAGGCTTCTCGCCCGGCCCGATCCCTACCGGGTTCCGATCACATCGGGCGTCTTCCACCCCAGGTGCTGGCCGCCATCGACGCAGATCAGCTGGCCGGTGGTGCCGGGCGCATCGAGCAGATAGCGGATCGCGGCGCAGATCTCGGCCAGGCTGGCGCCCCGGCCGAGCAAAGTCGCGGAACGCTGGGCGGCAAAATGGGCGTCGGACTGTCGCTCGGCCTGAACCGCCGGTCCGGGGCCGATGGCGTTGACCCGGACATGCGGCGCGAGCGCCTGCGCGGCCATGCGCGTGAAGGCCCAGAGGCCCATCCTGGCGATGGTATAGGTCATGAACTCGGGCGTCGGTTTCAGTACGCGCTGATCGATCATGTTGATCACCGACGCCCGGGCGATCGTCTCGCCTCCCGGATCGATGCCGGCCTGCGGCGCCTGGGCGGCGAAGGCCTGGGTGAGCTCGAACGGGGCGCGCAGGTTCGAGCCGATATGGCGGTCCCAGGATTCGGGCGTGGCGCTTGCGAGCGTGTCATGCTCGAAGATCGATGCGTTGTTGATGAGGACGGTGAGTGACCGGTCGAGCGCGCTGGCGGCTCTGGCGACGAGATCGCGGGTCTCGGTGCGATCGAGGAGATCGGCGCGGAGTGCGACCGCGCGGACGCCGAGCGCCGTGACATCCTCGACGAGGGCCGCGGCCGCCTCCGCGCTGCGGTGATAGTGAATGGCGACGTCGGCGCCGCGCGCGGCAAGGTCGAGGACGATGCTGCGGCCGAGCCGCCTGGCACCACCGGTAACGAGGGCTGCGTGATGCTCCGGCATGGGACTTCACTCGCTCAGTGGGAAAAGGGCTCAGCGGTATGGACAATCGGTGCGAGAGCAGGGCTTCGGGCGCTTGCCGATCACGAAGATACGGCAGGTCGGGCAGCGTGCGGCCGAATGCAGGGCGGGATCGGAGCGTCGGCGCTTCGGCGGCAGGCGCAGCCACTTGCCACCGACGCCGAGGATCGCGACCAGGACCAGAAAAAGAAGGACCGTCTGGATCATCCGTCGCCGAGCCCGAACCGCGCCCAGAGCGCCCGCTCCTCGAGCCGGGCGATCACCTCGGCCACTGCATCGCCGGTACCGGGCAGACCGAAACGGCGGAGGAGCGGCTGCCGCGGCCGGAGCAGGCGGAACCGGACCCGCTCGCCGAACCGCTCCCTCATCTTCGGCACGAGGTGACCGATCCCGTCGGCGATGCCGTTCCGGATCGCTTCCTCGCCGACCCAGATCTCGCCGGTGAAGAGATCGGCGCCGTTGAGCTTCGGCCCGCGCCGGGTGCGGACATGGGCGATGAAATGGCGGTGGATCTCGGCCTGGATGCGTTTCAGCCGGATCACGTCCTCGGCGCGCTCGGGCCGGAACGGGTCGAGAAGGCTCTTGTCCTCGCCCGCGGTGTAGACGCGGCGCTCGACGCCGTGCCGGGCGATGAGATCGTGCAGGCCGAACGAGGCGGAGATCACCCCGATCGAGCCGATGATCGTGCTGCTGTCGATCCAGATCTCGTCGGCCGCGGTGGCGAGCCAGTATCCACCCGAGGCCGCCACATCCTCGCAGAAGGCAAAGACCGGCACCTGCTTTTCCTGCGCGAGGCGGCGGATGCGGGCGGCGATCAGGCTCGACTGCGCCGGACTCCCGCCGGGCGAGTTCACGCTCAGGGCAACCGCCTTTGGCTTGCCGCGCCTGAACGCGGATTCGAGGAGTGGCGCCAGGCCGGCATCGGTGAGCGGCGGCGTGCCGAAACGCGTTGCCCCGCCGATCACCCCGTCGAGCCGGATCACCGTGACGAAGGGGCTGGGCCGGAACCAGGTCGCGAGCTTTCTCATGGCGCGCCATGTATGCTGGCGCAAGGCAGCCTGCAAGGCGAGGGCATGCCCGCCGGAAACACCGCTGGAGCGGCCGCGCGGAACGCCGCGCTCCCGGACGGGACCGGCTGCCTGAGACCGGAACGGGGATCGCGCATCCCCGTTGCCTTCCCGAGCCATGCGAGGAGGAGACCTGCCATGCTGCACATCGACCTGCCGACCCGCGCTGACATCGAACGCCTCGCCGCCTATCGTGGAACGCCGGCAGTTTCCCTCTACGTCAAGACCCATCCCGTCACCCAGCATGCCGACACCGACCGGCTGGAACTCGCACGGCTGATGCGCGAAGCGCTCGCGCAGATGAAGGAGGCGAGTATCGACAAGCGCGCGATCTGGCCGATCGAGGCGGCCGTGAAGGATCTCGTGGACGATCCCGATTACTGGAACGTCCAGGCGCACAGTCTCGCGGTGCTGGCAACGCCCGAGAGCTTCCGCACCTTCCGGCTCCCCAACAAGCTCCAGAGCCGCGCGGAGGTCTCCGACCGTTTCCACCTGAAACCGCTCCTGCGGGCCCTCACCTTCCCGCACACTGCCTATGTGCTTGCCCTGTCGCTGGGCGCGGTGCGGCTGATCGAGATATCGGCCGACCTGCCGCCGGAGGAAGTGGAGGTCCCCGGCCTGCCAAAGAACGTCGAGGAGGCAACCGGCATCGAGAGCCGCAATGTCTCGCGCGGGACCGGGCGCGGCGGCCAGAATCTCAACGAGGCCGAGCTGCTCACGCGCTATGTGCGGCGGATCGACGCAGCACTCCGGCCGTTCCTGCGCGGACACGAACGCCCGCTGATCATCGCCGCGGCCGAGCCGCTCGGGAGCAGTTTCCGCTCGGTCTCGAGCTATCCGTACATGGCACGGCAGATCATCGCCGGGAACCACGACCGGACGCCACCGCACGAGCTTGCGGCGGCCGGCCGCAAGATCCTCGACGACATTTATGCGGACGAGATCCGGGAACTCGCCCTTCTCTACGAGGAGCGTCAGGGCGAGCTCCGTGCGACCGGTGACATGGCGCAGGCGGCGCGCGCCGCGACCTTCGGCGCGATCGACACGCTGATCTTCGATATCGACAACGTGGAGCACGGCACGGTCGACGATTCCGACGGACGGGTGAATTTCGAAGGGGAGCCCAGCGCGCGGAACTACGGCATCGTCGACGAGATCGCTTCGCGTGCGCTCCGCTCGGGCGCCCGGCTGGTCGCGGCCCGGCACGAGGACATTCCCGGCGGCGGCAGCCTCGCGGCGATTCTGCGCTACCCGGTCTGACCTGAGGCGCGC
>CAYMOD010000250.1:0-3816 GCA_964391945.1 uncultured Rhodobacterales bacterium
CCCGCGGCTACGACGAGCTCATCGACGTGCTCGGCGCCGACCATGGCGGTTACATCAAGCGGCTGAAGGCGGTGGTGACTGCCCTTTCGGACGGGGCCGTGCCCCTCGACGTCAAGCTCTGCCAGCTCGTCAAGCTCATGAAGGGCGGGCAGGAATACAAGATGTCGAAACGCGCCGGCACCTTCGTCACCCTCGGCGACGTGGTGGCGGAGGTCGGCCGCGACGTCGCCCGTTTCGTGATGCTCACCCGCAAGAACGACGCGCCGCTCGATTTCGATTTCGAGAAGGTTCTGGAACAGTCGAAGGACAATCCGGTCTTCTACGTCCAGTACGCTCATGCCCGCGCCAATTCGGTCCTCGCCCGCTCGCGCGCAGCCGGTTTCGACACCGACGACGGCCAGCTTGGAACTGCCGATACCGACCACCTCGCCGATCCGCGCGAGATCGGCCTCGTGCGCAAGGCCGCCGAATGGCCGCGCCAGGTCGAGCTCGCGGCCCTCGCGCATGAGCCGCACCGGATCGCCTTCTACCTCAACGACCTCGCCGGCGAGTTCCACGCGCTCCAGCACGCGGGCAAGCTCGACCCCGCGCTGCGCTTCGTGCGCGAGAGCGAACCCGCCGTCACCCGCGCCCGCCTGGCCCTCGTCCGGGCGACACAGGTTGTCTTGGCGTCAGGACTTGGTATTCTCGGCGTGACCCCGGCAGACGAGATGCGCTGAAACATCCGGGAAGGGGCAGAGCAGTGAAGCGTGTCCAATGCGGCGCGCACGGGACAGGCATGATTTTCCATGAGCGACATCTACAGTGACGAGTTTCCGTCCGGCCGCGCGGATGGCCGGCTGACGATCCCGCCCGCCGTCACCCGCGCCGCGGGCGCCGCGCTTTTTCTGATCCTCGTGGTCGGCATGGCGGTCTGGGCCTACCGGCTCGGCACCCGCGACGCGACCGAGGTCCCGATCATCCGCGCGATGGAGGAACCGGCACGGGTCCAGCCCGACGATCCCGGCGGCGTCGTCGCGGCGCATCAGGGGCTCGAGGTCAACAGCGTGCTGGCGGGCACGCCGGCGCCGGTTCCCGATGCCGCCGATCCGCCGACGCTCGTCCGCCCCGACGTCATGCTCCAGCCCGAGGACGGCCCGCAGGGCGCGCTCGTTGTCGCCGACCCGGCGATGGCGCGCGGCTCCGGCGAGGATCTGCGGATGCCCATGCCCGATACCGGCCCTGATGTCGCGGCAGCCGATCCGGCACTCCCGCATCCGGCGAACGAGGTAGCCGTGCTGATCGAGGCGGCGCTGCGCGGCGCCGAGGCAGAGGCCGAGGAAGCCGAAGGGACCGCACTTGTCGCGGGGCCGCGTCCGCGTGGCCGCCCTGCCGAACTCGCCACCAGCCGTGCACCGGCCGCGACGCCATCACCCCAAGCGCTCCCGCCGGCTTCGCCGGCGCCAACCACCCCGGCCGCGGCGCGCGAGGTCGCGAGTGTCGCCTCCGGCACCCGCCTCGTCCAGCTCGGCGCCTTCGACAGCGAGGGTCTCGCCCGGCAGGTCTGGAACCAGCTCACCCAGGCCCACGGCGACCTCCTCGGCGCGAAGAGCCTCTTCCTCGAACGCGCCACCCACAACGCGCGCGTCTTCTACCGCCTGCGCGTCGCCGGCTTCTCCACTGCCGACGAGACCCGCATCCTCTGCGAGCAGCTGCGCAGTCGCAGCGTCGATTGCATCCCTGCCCAGATGTACTGATCCGGCCGCGACACAGGATGGCCGTTAACACTCAGGCAGGTTTCAAAACGCTAGGGATATGAGGCGCTTAATGGTGGTTTCACGCGTGGGCATTCCTGTGCCCACGCTTGGGAGCGGGACCTGAACATGGCCCCACGCGCCGCCATCTTCGGCTGCCGCGGCCCCGGGCTCGCGCCGGATGAGCGCGTCTTCTTCGCCGATGCCGACCCCTGGGGCTTCATCCTCTTCGCCCGCAACATCGTCGATCCCGACCAGATCCGCCGCCTCACCGCTTCCCTGCGCGATGCCGTGGGCCGTGATGCACCGATCCTGATCGATCAGGAGGGCGGCCGCGTCTCCCGCCTCCGCGCTCCCACCTGGCGTGACTGGCCCGACGCCCTTGACGAGGTTGAGGCGCTGCCGGACCCAGCCCGGCGTGCCGGGGTCATGCGCCTCCGCTACCGCCTGATTGCGGCCGAACTCCGCGATCTCGGCATCGACGTGAACTGCGCACCCCTCGTCGATGTGGCCCGGCCCGACACCCACCCCTTCCTCCGTTCCCGCTGCTACGGCAGCGACACGGGACCGGTCGCCGCGATCGGCCGCGCCGTCGCCGAAGGGCTCCTCGCCGGCGGCGTGCTGCCCGTCCTCAAGCATATCCCCGGCCACGGCCGCGCCCGCGCCGACAGCCATCACGCCCTGCCGACCGTCACCGCGGCACTGCCCGATCTCGATGCCACCGACTTCGCCCCGTTTCGCGCGCTTGCCGACCTGCCGCTCGCGATGACGGCCCATATCGTCTACACCGCCCTCGATCCCGAGCGCCCGGCGACCCTTTCGCCCGCCTGTATCGCTGCGATCCGGGGGACGATCGGTTTCAATGGCGCGCTCATGACCGACGACATCTCCATGCAGGCGCTTGCCGGCCCGATCGCGACGCGCGCCCGCGATGCACTGGCTGCGGGTTGCGACCTCGTCCTCCACTGCAACGGCGAACGCAGCGAGATGGAGATGATTGCCGCCGTCACCCCACGCCTTGACGGTATCGCCGCCGCCCGTGCCGACCGTGCGCTGGCAGCGCGTCCCCCGTCTGATCCGGAGGACCCGATCGCGCTCGACGCGGCACTCGACGAACTGAGGCGCACGCATGCCTGAGGATCCCTTCGAAGGGCTCGATCCTGCCGCCACCTGCGACGCGGCTGAGGCCCTCGTCATCGACGTCGATGGTTTCCAGCCCCTTTATCTCCGCCGCTGCGGGGTGTTGCCGCATGACCGAAACCGATTCCGAAACCGGCACCCCGGCGTCCGCACCGAAACCCTCTCCGTGCCGCCGGCCATCCCCGACCTCATGCGGATGATCGAGGCGATCCTCTTCGCGAGCCCCAAACCCCTCAACAGCCGTGAACTCGCCGAGCACCTGCCGCAAGGCGCCGGCATTCCCGAGGCGCTCGCCCGGCTGCGCGGCCACTATGTCGTATGCCGGCCGCGGGGTGGAACTGGTCTGGGCAGGGCTGGACCTTCCGGACCGCGCCCGACCTCGGCCATCTCATGCACCGCGAGGTGAGGGAGAACCGCAGGCTCTCCCGCGCCGCGGCCAAGGCCCTCGCCATGATCGCCTACCATGGGCCGGTCACCCGCACCGAAATCGAGGAGATCCGCGGCGTCGCCGTCTCGAAAGGCACGATCGACCTCCTGATGGAGATGGACTGGATCAGACCCGGCCGCCGCCGCGCCACGCCCGGCCGCCCGGCGACCTTCGTCACCACCGACGCGTTCCTCGATCACTTCGGTCTCGAATTGACCGAGGACCTGCCCGGCCTCGCCGAACTGCGCGTGTCGGGCCTCCTCGATGCCCGGCCGGCGCCGGGCGCCGCGTCCGCGCCCCGGAGGGCGATGCCGAAGCCGCGGAGCAGGGCGAGATGCTCTGATCACGCCTCCTCGGGCATCCGGCAGCTTGCCCTCGCCGTGCCTGACGATAACAGGATCTCTCTCCCTGGTCGCGCTGAATTGCCTGGGGGAGGCGCCGCTCAGCGGATCGACGCGGGCTGGCCAAATATTCCGCTCTCGCGTATAGGCGGCGCAGCTAGCCTGAAGGAAAATG
>CAYMOD010000251.1:0-3796 GCA_964391945.1 uncultured Rhodobacterales bacterium
GCGCCTCGTCGCCGTTCGCCGGGTCCATCTGGTAGGTCTTCTTGTCGCCCTTGAGCGCGCCGGTCGCGCCCACCGCATCGCGGAACGGTCCGTAGAAGGCGGAGGCGTATTTCGCGGCATAAGACATGATCGCCACCCCCTGATGCCCCTCGCGTTCGAGGGCGCGGCGGATCACCTCGACCCGTCCGTCCATCATGTCCGAGGGGCCGAGGATGTCGGCGCCCGCCGCCGCCTGCACCAGCGCCTGCCGCTCGAGCGCCACGAGCGTCGCGTCGTTCACCACCACGCCCTCCCGGACGAGCCCGTCATGCCCCTCCGAATTGTAGGGATCGAGCGCCACGTCGAGCATGACCCCGAGGCCGGGATACGCGTCCTTGATCGCACGGGTGGCGCGGCAGACGAGATTCTCCGGATTCCAGGCTTCGCTCGCCTCCGGGTCCTTCAGCCGGGCATCGGTGTAGGGAAAGAGCGCGACGCAGGGAATGCCGAGCGCCACCGCCTCGCCCGCCGCCGCCACCGCCCGGTCGATCGAGAGCCGCGCCACGCCCGGAAGCGAAGCCACCGGCTCCTCCACCCCCTCGCCATCCAGCACGAACATCGGCCAGATCAGGTCGGAAGGCGCGAGGCGATGTTCGGCGACGAGGTCGCGCACCCAGGGCGTCGCCCGCAGGCGCCGCGGGCGCGACAGCGGGAACGGGGCGGGGATCCGCGGCGCGCTGCTGCTCGTCATCGTCAACGTCCTCCTGCAACGCCCCCCTCTGCCATGGCCGCCTCCCGGCCATCAAGCGCCAACCGGCGCGGCGCTCGTGCCGGCGATCCTCCGCACAGGAGATCCGCGGGCCGGGTTTGACCGGAGCCGCTGCCCGCGCCTTGCGCCGAGGATCATGCATATGTTCCGTGCATGGATCCTGCATGTTCTGCACATGCAGGATATTCGGACACTGCAAGTCGATGCACCCGGCCTTTCGCGTCCGGACGCCAATCGGCATCCGCATGAGCCTTCCCCCGCCCGGCCGGAGGCGCTAGGGAGGAAGCGATCTGACCCGGAAGCGGCGGGCGAGTGTTCGGGGCCTTCGACTATACGAGTTTCTTCAGCGTCTGGTACTGGGTGCTGACGGTGACGGTCTGGACGCAGGTCTGCCACCGCACCCTCGGCGTGCCCTACGACATGATCCTGCGCGCCGAGCGCCTGCCGGAAGTCGCGGCGGAGGTCGAGGTGATGGCGCGGATCACAGCCGCGCGGATCACGGCGATCCACAACGCGGCGGGTACCTGGCTCGCGGCCATATTCGGGTTTCTCCTCGCGGCGCTTGCGGTCCTCGGCTTCGTCAGTGGTATCGAGCCCGCAGGCGCGGGTTTCGTCCTGCTCCTGCCGCTGTCGATCGTGCTCCTCTTCACCGTGCGCCTCGCGCTCCATATCGACCGTACCGGCATCACCGACGCAGATCTGCGCCGCCACCTCTCGCGCCGCCGCGCCGGGAACCAGGCGATCGCCATCGCCGCCACCCTCACGGCTGCCTTCGTCGCGCTGCTGCACCAGCCGGTCTCGTTCTTCATGCAGCCCTGAGCCCGCGCTTGTTCCCGTCCCCGTCAAGCGCTATCTCGCCGCCATGAAATCCCCCACGCCATTGCAGCCCGGCCGCGTCGTCGTTTCCGGCGCACCCGAAGGTCTCGACGCGAGGCTCCTTGCCGACACGGTCGCGCGCGCGGGCGGGCCGGTCATTCATGTCGCGCGCGACGACGCCCGGGTCGCCGCGCTCCGGGCCGGGCTTGCCTTCTTCGCGCCCGACCTGCCGGTGCTTTCCTTCCCGGCCTGGGACTGCCTCCCTTATGACCGTATCTCGCCGAATGCCGAGATCGCCGCGGCCCGGATGGCGACGCTCGCTGCCCTCGCTGAAGGGTTCGGGCGCCCGGCGGTGTTGCTGACCACGCTCAATGCCGTGACCCAGCGAATGCCGGCGCGGAAGACGGTCCGCGCCGCTTCCTTCACCGCCATGGTCGGCGGGAGGATCGATGTCGATGCATTGCGTGCCTATCTCGCGCGGATGGGCTTCACCCAAGCCCCGACCGTCACCGAACCTGGCGATTTCGCGGTGCGGGGCGGGCTCATCGACATCTTCCCGCCGGGGGCTGAGCTTCCCGTTCGCCTCGACCTCTTCGGCGACGTGCTCGACGCGGCGCGGCGCTTCGATCCCGAGACCCAGCGCTCGAAGGAGGCGGTCGCGCGGGTCGAACTCGCGCCGGTCTCCGAGGTCATCCTCGACGACGACGCGATCGCCCGCTTCCGCCGCGGCTACCGCGAACGCTTCGGCGCCGGCGGCCAGGACGATCCGCTCTACGAGGCAGTGTCGGCAGGGCGCAAGCATCAGGGTTTCGAGCACTGGCTGCCGCTCTTCCACGACCGGCTCGAGACGATCTTCGACTATCTCCCCGGCGCGCCCGTCACCCTGGACGACCGGCTCGATGCCGCGCGGGATTCCCGCTGGGAGACGCTTTCCGAACAATATGCGGCCCGCCTCGATGCCCTTGCCGCGAAGAACCGCGGCGCGACCGTCTACAAGCCGCTCCCGCCCGATCTTCTCTATCTCGACAATACGGCGTGGGAGCGCGCGCTCGAAGGGCGGGCCATCCGCGCCTTCGTCGCCCTGCCGCAGCCGCTCGGCCCCGGGGTCATCGACGCCGGCGGCCGCATGGGCCGCAACTTCGCGCCCGAGCGCCAGGTCGAGGGCAGCGACCTCTTCGGCGCGCTCGCAGCTCACATCGCCGAGCGCCGCCGCACCACCAGCGTGGTGATCGCCACCTATTCCGCCGGCGCGCGCGAGCGCATGGCAGGCCTGCTCAAGGACGAGGGCGTCTCCGGCATCCGGGAGATCGCCCGTGCGGCGGATCTTCCTGCTGGCAACAGGGGTGAGGGCAACGTCCACGTCGCCGTGCTCGAACTCGAAGCCGGGTTCGAGGCGCCCGGCCTCACCGTCATCGCCGAGCAGGACATCCTCGGCGATCGTCTGATTCGTGCGCCGAAACGCCGCCGACGCCCGGAGAACTTCCTCACCGAGGCCGCCGGTCTCACCACCGGCGATCTCGTCGTCCATGCCGACCACGGCATCGGCCGCTATACCGGGCTCGAGACCATTGCTGCGATGGGCGCCCCCCACGAATGCCTCGCCCTCGAATACGCGGGTGGCGACAAGCTCTATCTACCGGTCGAGAATGTCGAGCTGCTCTCGCGCTATGGCCACGAGGAGGGCCTGCTCGATCGGCTCGGCGGTGGCGCCTGGCAGGCGCGGAAAGCGCGGCTCAAGGCCCGCATCCGCGAGATGGCGGAGCGGCTCATCCGCATCGCGGCCGAGCGGATGCTGCGCTCCGCGCCCGAGCTCAACCCGCCCGAGCACGCCTGGGACGCCTTCTGCGCGCGTTTCCCGTACCAGGAGACCGAGGACCAGCTCGCCGTGATCGAGGACGTGCTCGCTGATCTCGACGCCGGCAGGCCGATGGACCGGCTCGTCTGCGGTGACGTCGGCTTCGGCAAGACCGAGGTCGCGCTCCGTGCCGCCTTCGTCGCCGCCATGTCCGGCGTCCAGGTCGCGGTGATCGCCCCGACGACGCTGCTGGCGCGGCAGCACTACCACAACTTTGCCGAACGCTTCCGCGGCTTCCCGCTCCAGGTCCGCCAGCTCTCGCGCTTCGTTCCCGCGAAGGAAGCGGCCGCGATCCGCGACGGCCTCGGGCGTGGCACGGTGGACATCGTCATCGGCACCCATGCGCTCCTCGCCAAGGCGATCCGTTTCAGGAATCT
>CAYMOD010000252.1:0-3781 GCA_964391945.1 uncultured Rhodobacterales bacterium
GACTGGGTGCTCTCGCGCCAGCGCGCCTGGGGCGTGCCGCTCACCTGTTTCGTGAAGCGAAGCGCGGATGGCAATGTCAGACTTCTGCGCGATGAGCGCGTCAACGCCCGCATCGTCGAGGCTTTCGAGGCGGAGGGCGCCGATGCCTGGTTCACGGAAGGCGCGGCCGAGCGTTTCCTCCGGCCCGACCACGACCCGGGCGAGTGGGAACAGGTGACTGACATCCTCGACGTCTGGTTCGATTCGGGCTCCACCCATGCCTTCGCGCTCCGCGACCGCGCGGACGGGATGCGCCCCGCGAGCCTCTATCTCGAAGGCACCGACCAGCATCGCGGCTGGTTCCAGTCCTCGATGCTGCAGGCCTGCGGCACGATGGGCCGCGCGCCCTATGAGGCGGTGCTGACCCACGGTTTCACCCTCGACGAGCAGGGCCGGAAGATGTCGAAATCGGAGGGCAATGTCGTCGCCCCCGGTGACGTCATCAAACAGTACGGGGCCGACATCCTCCGCCTCTGGGTGGCGCAGTCGGACTATACCGCCGACCTCCGCATCGGTGCCGAGATCCTGAAAGGGACCGCCGACAGCTACCGGCGGCTCAGGAACACGCTGCGCTTCCTCCTCGGTGCGCTGGCGGGGTTCGAGGAAGCCGAACGCGTCGCCCCCGCGGAGATGCCGGAACTCGAACGCTGGGTGCTGCATCGCCTCGCCAAACTCGATCGCATCGTCCGTGAAGGCTACGAAGAATTCGACTTCCAGCATGTGTTCCAGCAGCTCTTCACCTTCTGCACCGTCGATCTTTCGGCCTTCTATTTCGACATCCGCAAGGACGCGCTCTATTGCGACGCGGCCGCCAGCCCGCGGCGGCGGGCGGCGCGCACCGTGCTCGATGCGCTCTACGCCCGGCTCGTGACCTGGCTTGCGCCGATCCTGCCGTTCACGATGGAGGAAGTCTGGCTCGAACGCTTCCCCGGCGAGGAATCCTCGGTCCATCTCATCGATTTCTCCGACACGCCAGCGGAATGGGCGGACCCCGCGCTCGCCCGGAAATGGGAGAGCATCCGCCGCGCCCGCCGCGTCGTCACCGGCGCGCTGGAGATCGAGCGCCGCGAGAAGCGCATCGGCGCGAGCCTCGAAGCCGCCCCCGTCGTCCATGCCGATGCCGGAACCCGCGCGATCCTCGACAGCGTCGATTTCGCCGATCTCTGCATCACCTCGGACCTCATGATCACCGAAGCCGAGGCCCCTGCGGACGCCTTCCGCCTCGACGACACGCCGGGCATCGCGGTTGTCCCCGCGCTCGCTGAAGGCGCGAAATGCGCCCGTTGCTGGAAGGTGCTGCCCGATGTCGGCACGCATCGCCACGCGGAGGTCTGCGCGCGCTGCGATGCTGTCCTCGGCTGAGGGCGGCATCGGCGATTCGGGGGATAAACCTCAACCATTCTCCGAAATTGCACTGGGGAGCGGAAGGCGGTTACATGGGATTCGGGCGGTAATGAGCCGCCGGAGGCGAAGTCGCTCCAGAGAAGACGCGGCTCGTTCAACAGGGGAGATGGATCATGGGTGAACCGCATCGGAACCATGCGGGCCCTCGTGCCGGCATGGTGTTGCCCCTCGGCGCCGGACGCCGTGGGGGCCTCCTTGCCGCAGCGATGCTCGGCATCCTCGCCGCCCCCGGAATCGCGCAGGCGCAGGCGGAGCCGATCCGGATCGGCGTGATGGGCCCGTTCACCGGACCCGCGAGCCGCACCGGCGAGGGCATCCAGAAGGGGGCCGAGATGGCGCTCGCCGATGCGCGCGAGCAGGGGCTCGTGCCCCTCACCATCGACGGCGAGGAACGCGACGTCGAGATCGTCTGGGTCAACAGCGAGTCGAGCCCGGAGCGCGCGGTCCGCGCCGTCTCCGACGCGATCAGCCGGCAGGGCGTCGACATCATGTCCTCGGGCTGGCACTCGTCCGTGGCGATGGCGATCTCCGAGGCCGAGCAGAACATGGACATCGTCCATATCGGCCACGGCGGCGAATCGCAGTATATCTGCGAGAAGATCAACGCCGACCCCGAGAACTACCGCCACTGGTTCAAGGGCTGGTCGTCGCCGCCGATCTTCGCCGGCCTCTACGGCGAGCCGCTCCGGCATTTCATGGACGAGGGCCTCTGGGAACCGGCGAGCATGACCGCCGCCGTGGTGGTCGAGGACACCGACTTCGGCCGCGGCTGGGGCGAGGCGATCGCGAATTCCCTCGGGGATGTCGGTTTCGACGTGGTTTCGGTCGACGTGATCCCGCTCGACGAGACCGAATTCACGCCGCTGCTGACCAAATACCGGGCGCAGAACGTCTCGGTCGTCGGCATGACCGTCACCGGCAATGTCAGCGCCTCGAACTTCGTCAAGCAATTCGCGCAGCAGCGGATCCCGGCGCTGCTGATCGGCCACGGTCTGACCTGGTTCTCGGAATGGTACGAGCTGACCGGCGATGCCTCGAACTTCGTCATCACCATGGATTCGCCCCGGGTGATCGCGCCCTACCAGCAGGAATGGGTGGAGCGCTACACCGAGATGTTCGGCGAGGAGCCGTCGTATTCCCCCTCGGGCCAGCAGGGCTACGATTATTTCACCGCAACGCTCAAGGTGCTGGAGGACGCAGGCACGCTCGACAAGGAGGCGCTGATCGAGGCGGCCTTCGCCCTCGACCACCAGGGCGTCTGGCAGCGCATCAACTTCGCCGAGGAGCCGGGCGATCGCGCCCTCTGCCAGGGCGAGGTGATGATCGGCGGATTCGAGGAAGGCTTCTTCTTCCCGCTCGTCCAGCTCATGGACGGGGAGGCGCAGATCCTCTGGCCGCTCGAACACGCCGATACCGAGTTCCAGACACCGCCTTCCGTCGCGCGCTGAACGATCTCCGGAGGGCGGGCCCCGCCCGCCCCCGAATGCCGATACCGCCCGGCGCGAGACCGGAGACCGCCCGCGAATGAGCCTGCTCGAAATCCGGAACCTGAAGAAACGCTTCGGCGGTAACGTCGTGCTGAACGGAATCGGCCTCGACGTCGCCGAGGGCGGGATCCAGGGCGTGATCGGCCCCAACGGCGCCGGGAAATCGACGCTCTTCAACATCATCAATGGCATCTACACGGCCGATTCCGGCTCGATCCGGTTCCGTGGCCGCGAGATCACCAATCGTCCGGTCTACCGTATCGCCGGCATGGGGATCGGGCGCACCTTTCAGGTGGCGCGCGTCTTCGACGAGATGACGGTGTTCGACAACATGCTGGTTCCGACCGTACCGCTGAGGATATCATGGGCCGAGGCGCGCCGCCGGGCGGAGGAACTCCTCGACATGGCGACGCTGGCGCGGGTCAGCGGCAATCCGGCGGTCGAGATCTCGGGCGGGCAGAAGAAACTCCTCGAATTCATCCGCACGATGATGACCAACCCCGCGCTCGTCCTCCTCGACGAGCCCTTCAACGGTATCAACCCGGCGCTGATCGAGGTGCTGATCGCGATGATCCGGCGCATGAACGCCGAAGGCACGACCTTCCTTCTCATCAGCCACGAGATGCCGCATGTGAGCGAACTCTGCCGCACCGTGACCGTGCTCGCCGCCTCTGGCAATATTGCCCACGGCACGCCGGATGAAGTCCGGGCGAACCCGGCCGTGATCGAAGCCTATCTGGGGCGCTGAGACATGGCGCTCGAAGTCAGGGACGTGGTCGCGGGCTACACCGCCGAGGTGCCGATCCTCAACGGGGTGAGCCTTTCGGCCGCCGACGGACAGGTCACGGTCA
>CAYMOD010000253.1:0-3750 GCA_964391945.1 uncultured Rhodobacterales bacterium
CGCATCGGGCGCTCAATGTCGCGGCTGCCGAAGCGGACGCGCAGGCGCCGCTTCATCTCTACCGCGCGATGCTTGCCTGGCGGCAGGCGACGCCGGCACTGCGCCACGGCCGCACGCGGTTTCTCGACGCTCCCGACCCGGTGCTCGCCTTCGTGCGCGAGGCGGCCGAGGCCGCGGTCGCCTGCGTCTTCAATGTCTCGTCCGAGCCGATGGTGCTTGAGGCTTCGGGTTTCGCCGCCCTCACCGGGGCGCCGATGCA
Organism: uncultured Rhodobacterales bacterium; assembly: GCA_964391945.1. Classification (GTDB taxonomy): domain Bacteria; phylum Pseudomonadota; class Alphaproteobacteria; order Rhodobacterales; family Rhodobacteraceae; genus Amaricoccus. Next base: position 260 of record CAYMOD010000253.1, read on the forward strand.
GGCCGCGGACTTTGGGGGGGGGCGGCTCGCGCTCGGGCCGAATGGTTTCATCTTTCTGGAGCCGACGCCCGAGGCGCGCCTCGCTGCGGGCTGAAGGGGGTGGCGCATCCCGCCGCTTCGATTCCGCTCTTGTCTGGCCGCGCGGCACGGATTAGCTATCGGTCAGACGCGGGTATGGTGTAGTGGTAGCGCCCCAGCTTCCCAAGCTGGTAGTGCGGGTTCGATTCCCGCTACCCGCTCCACCTTTCTCCTATTCCCTCTCTCCCGAGCGGGAACCGCTGCAGGAGCCGGAACGGGCCTGCCTCCGGCTCTCCGAAGAGACAGATCTCGGAAATTCGCTGGCCTCCGGTGAGGATCGGCGCGAGAACCGGGGCGAGGGCGGCGGCGGTCTGCCTGCGCATCGCATCGTCGAGCGGCCCGGTCAGGGTGAGATGAAAACGGAAATGGTCGAGCACGAAGGGATAGCCCCAGCGGTCGAGCATCGTGGTCTCGACCGCATCAAGGCCCGCCGCGCGCTGCGCCCGCTCGGCTGGCTCCATCGCTGCGCGGAACCCGTCGAGGCCCATGACACAGGAGGCCGCGAGGCGGTCGAGCCGGGGGCAGGGCTCCGACAGCACCAGCGCGAGAAATGGGCCGAGCGCGGCGATCGTGAGCGGCGGCAGGTCGAACGGCGCCTCCGCCGCCGCCAGTGCCGCCACGGCCGCGGCCAGCGCCTCGGGGCTCTCTCCGTCGCGCAGCCGGAACGGCGCCTTCAGCGTCGCGTGGAACCCGTACCGGCGCGGCGCGGTTGTCAGCTCGGCGGGCGGCGCCGGCAGGCCCGGCACCTGCGGTGGCGTCCGAACCTCACCGGCCTCGGCATCCCAGCTCAGCCAGTCCGCGCCGAACCGCGCCAGCGCCGAACCGCGTTCGGGCGCCCAATAGATCGCGTATCGCCGGTATTCGCCCATCCTGCATTCTCCCTCGCGCCATGCCCGACAACACCCGGCTCCCGGATCTGACCCTCGCCAACGCCCGCCTCGTGCTCGCGGACGAGATCTGCACGGGCAGTATCGTCGTGAGGGGCGGCCGGATCACCGCGCTCGATACCGGCAAGGGTGTGCCACCGGGGGCGCTCGATTGCGAGGGCGACCTTCTCGCGCCGGGCCTGGTCGAACTCCACACCGACAATCTGGAGCGTCACCTCCATCCCCGGCCGGGCGTCGACTGGCCGGCCACGTCCGCCGTGATCGCCCATGATGCCGAGCTCGCCGGCTGCGGCATCACCACCGTGTTCGACGCGCTCCGCGTCGGTTCGATGCATCATGCCCGGTCTTCGGGCTATGGCCGCCCCTATGCCCGGGGCCTCGCCGACGCACTCACCGGACTCCACCGTGGGGGCGCCCTCAAGATCCGCCACCGCCTGCACCTTCGGGCCGAGATCTGCTCCGAGACGCTCGAGGACGAACTCGCCCTGTTCGGGCGCGACGACCGCGTCGGCATCCTCAGCCTCATGGATCACACACCGGGCCAGCGCCAGTTCACCGATCTGGTGGCGCTCCGGCGCTTCGCGAAGGTGAATGACGGCATGTCCGAAGACGAGTTCGTCGCCCATGTCGCGAACTTGCGTGGCCTTTCGGAACGGGTGGCGCCCCGGCACCGCGCCGCAGCGATCGAAGCCGCAACACGCCTCGGCGCGGTGCTCGCAAGCCATGACGACACGACGCCCGGACATGTTGCGGCATCGGCGGCGGCCGGTGCCCGTATTGCCGAATTTCCGACAACCGAAACCGCCGCCGCCGCCTCGCGGGCGCATGGCATCGCGGTGGTGATGGGTGCGCCGAATATGCTGCGCGGCGGCTCGCATTCGGGTAATGTCGCGGCCGGCACGCTCGCCGAAGCCGGGTTTCTCGACATCCTCTCCTCGGATTATGCCCCGGCGAGCCTGCTTCAGGGCGCACTCGCACTCGGCCGTGTGCTCGGGGATCTCGCCGCCGGCATCGGTGCCGTCACCGCTTCACCCGCCCGCGCCGCCGGGCTCGCGGACCGCGGCCGCCTCGCGCCCGGTCTCCTCGCCGATCTCGTCCGCCTCCGCCTCCATGGAGACGCGCCGCTTCTCCGCGGCACCTGGGTGGCGGGGGTCCGTGTCGCCTGATGCCGCGGCGAGAGACGGGCTGGCCCGGCCTCACGCCTTGGTGCCGGTCCCGATGATCGCGGGGAGGGCGAAGGCGGCGGACCCGGCGGCATTCTCGTACGGTGCGAGCACGGGATGCGCTTCCCGCAGGAACGCTGCGTAATCCTCCTCGCCGAAATCGCCGCCGACCCAGCCCTGAACCTCGGCATCCACCCAGTCCTGCAGGGAAGGAAGACCCGCAACCGCATCGACCGATTCTGCCTCGGTCGCGAAGAATCCGGCCGTATCGAGCAGCGAGCGGACCATCCCGACATTGCCGAGCGCGGAGGAGTCGCGGATCGGCGCGCTTGCTTCGGCCCCGAAATGGCGCTCGACGAGATCGGCCAGCGCGGCACAGGCCGGCGTCCGCTCCAGCCCGTCCCAGACACGACCACGACCCGGCCGCCCGGCTGCGCGACACGGTGGATCTCGCGCAGGGCATGCGCGAGATCCTCGAAGAACATCAGGCCGAACTGGCAGAGGACCACGTCGAATGCGTCGTCCCCGAAGGGAAGCGCCTCCGCCCGGCCCTCCCGCAGGTCGAGATCGGGCAGCTTGCGTTGGGCGACGGCGAGCATGCCCAGGCTGAGATCGATGCCGGTGACCGTGCCTTTCGGCCCGACGCGGCTGAGCGCCTCGCTCGCCACCGCGCCCGTGCCGCAGGCGACATCGAACACGCGTTCGCCAAGGCGAAGCTCCGCAGCCTCGACAAGCCGCGCTGGCCACGGGCCGGCGAGGGTGGGAAGGAAGCGCCGGTCGAATATCTCGGCGGCGGTTTCGGATCAGGTAATTCCTTGGAGATCGCTCATGGATGCCTCCCTGACGAGTCGATCTTCACGAATGTACCACCGGCGACGCCACGACATCGTGATGTGGTCCGGCGCGATCATCTGCCGCAATCATCCACGCCGGTCGGTGGGGAAGGAGGGGCAGACGAGCGGAAATCAAACCTCCGACCTCGGAATCGCTGCTCCCAGCCGGATGGCCTCCGCTCCGCCCCTTGACCATGATCGGGCCGCGAGGCCATGTAGGGCAGCCCTCCCCGCTACCGGAATTCGCCGATGCTCCTGCTGATCGACAATTACGACAGCTTCACCTGGAACCTCTACCACTACCTCGCCGGACTCGGCACCGAGGTCCGGGTCGTGCGCAACGATGCGATCACGCCTGAAGAGGCGCTGGCGCTCGGCCCGGAAGCGATCCTGCTTTCGCCGGGGCCCTGCGATCCCGACCGCGCCGGCATCTGCCTGCCGCTGATCGCCGCCGCGGCCGAAGTTCGCCTGCCGCTCCTCGGCGTCTGCCTCGGCCACCAGGCCATCGGCCAGGCCTACGGCGGCCGCGT
>CAYMOD010000254.1:0-3725 GCA_964391945.1 uncultured Rhodobacterales bacterium
GATCGCGCCCATCAGCGCCCTGTCCTCGCGCCGGATCAGGAAGAGCGACAGCGCCTTGCCTTCCGCCCGCGCGTGATGCGCCCAGTAGACGCGGTTGCGATAGGCGCGCCGTGACAGGTAGTCGGCCGCATAGACCGGCTCCCAGTCACGCAGGAATTCCTCGCCGCTGCGCCGCAGCCGGCTCCAGACGAGGTGGTCGCTCATCTCCGGCAGGCGAAGCGTCATCCTGTCGGTCTTGATGACGACGGGCAACGGACGGCGGAACAGCATCAGCCTATGCAGCAAGACGGGCAGCGAACTCCGGCTGGTCGGGCGCGCTCTCGACCGGGCCGAGCAGCGCAAGCGCCGGAGACGAGGTGCAGAGCCGGGTGGCAAAGGCGCGGAGGCGGGCGCGATCGACGGCATCGATCTTCTCCACCGTTTCCGAGAGCGGCGGCACCCGGTCCCAGATCGTGAGCAGCCGTGCATTGCGCTCGGCCCGGGCGGACGGGCTCTCGAGTCCCATCAGCAGCCCCGCCTTCATCTGGGCGCGGGCGCGATCGAGCTCGGCTTCGGTGAAATCGTCGGCGGCGCGGCGGAGCTCGTCGGCCGCAAGCTCGACAAAGGGCCGGATCGAGGCGCCGCTCGTGCCGCCGTAGAGCGTGATCGCGCCGGTATCGGCGTAGGCATGCGCATGGGCGAAGACCGTGTAGCAGAGGCCGCGGGTTTCGCGCAGCTCCTGGAAGAGGCGCGAGGACATGCCGCCCCCGAGCACACCCGCATAAATCTGGGCGACGTAGGTATCATCGTCGTGGGCACCCGGCGCCTCGAAGGCAAACGCGACATGCGCCTGTTCGAGATGTTTCACGGTGCGATGCTCGCCGCCCTGGAAACGCGCGGGCGCCGCAACGGGCGCAGGCCGCGGCGCGAGCCCGCCGAACTTCTCCTCGACAAGCTTGAGGAGTACCTCCGCGTCGATCGCGCCCGCGGCAGCGACCACGATCTGGCCGGGGCCGTAGTGTTCGGCGACGAAACCGGCGAGGTCGTCGCGACGGAAGGCGCCGACGCGCTCGGGCGGGCCAAGGATAGCGCGGCCGAAGGGCTGGTCGGGATAGGAGACCTCCTGAAGCCAGTCGAAGATGATGTCGTCGGGCGTGTCGAGCGCCTGGCCGATCTCCTGAAGGATGACCCCACGCTCGACCTCGATCTCGGGTTCGGGCATCGACGGCGAGAGCACGATATCGGCGAGGATGTCGAGGGCGAGCGGCACGTCCGGAGCGAGGACGCGCGCGTAATAGGCGGTCATCTCGCGGCCGGTATAGGCGTTGATGTAGCCGCCGACATCCTCGATCTCCTCGGCGATCTGGCGGGCGGTGCGACGGGCGGTGCCCTTGAAGGCCATGTGTTCGAGGAAATGCGCGATGCCGTTCTGCTCCGCCCGCTCGTGCCGTCCGCCGGCGGTGATCCAGACGCCGACCGCGGTCGAGGTGAAACCCGGCATCGGTTCGGCAACGACACGGACGCCGTTCGGCAGGCGGTGGATGGCTGCGGTCAAGTCGAGTACTCTCGTCTGATGAGTTTCTTGAGCGCGTCGGCATCGTTGCCGACATAGATGACGCGCTCGGGTCGGTCAAAGAGATCGGCCATCCGCACCGGAAGGCGGGGACGGATGCCGCAGGCCGCCTCCACGGCGTCAGGAAACTTCGCGGCATGGGCGGTGGCGAGCGTGACCATCGGCACGGCGGGGTCACCGCGCCGGCCCCGGGCAGCATGGAGGCCGACCGCCGTATGCGGGCAGACGATCCTGCCGGTTTCGCGGAAGCTGCGGGCGATCGATGCGGCGGTCTCGGCCTCGTCGGCGCGGGCGCTCGTGAACTCGGCGCGGAGCCGTTCGAGCGCGCCCTGGGAGAGGCGGAAGCCGCCCGTTTTCAGTTCGTCCATGAGCTGGGTAACGGCGGCGCCCTCGCGGTCGAGAAGCTCGAAGAGCAGCCGCTCGAAATTCGAGCTCACCTCGATGTCCATCGACGGGCTGATGGTCGGATGCACGCCCTCGCGGCGGTGCTCCCCGGTCTCGAGCGTGCGGTGGAGGATGTCGTTGCGGTTGGTGGCGATGACGAGGCGGTCGATGGGCAGGCCCATGCGCTTCGCCACGTATCCGGCGAACACATCGCCGAAATTGCCGGTGGGGACAGCGAAGCTCACGGGCCGCGATGGCGCGCCAAGGGCGACGGCGGCGGTGAAGTAATAGACTGTCTGGGCAAGGACGCGGGCCCAGTTGATCGAGTTGACGCCGCCGAGGCGCACCTCGTCGCGGAAGGCGTGGTCGTTGAAGAGATCCTTGACCCGTGCCTGGCAGTCGTCGAAGTCGCCGGCGACCGCGATTGCCTGGACATTCGCCTCGGGTGGCGTCGTCATCTGGCGGCGCTGGACTTCGGAGACGCGGCCCTCGGGAAAGAGGATGAAGACCCGCGCCGCCTCGAGGCCGCGGAACGCCTCGATCGCGGCGGATCCGGTATCGCCGGAAGTGGCGCCGATGATGGTCACGCGCTCGCCGCGGCGTTTCAGCACCGTCTCGAACATCTGGCCGATGAGCTGCATCGCCACATCCTTGAAGGCGAGCGTCGGCCCGTGGAAGAGTTCGAGCAGCCAGTCGTTCGCCCCGATCTGGGCAAGCGGACAGCGCGCGACATGATCGAAGGCGGCATAGGCGCGGCCGATGATCGCGCGCAACTCGTCATCGGCGAAGGCGTCGCCGGTGAAGGGGCGCATGATGCGGAACGCGGCCTCGTCATAGTCGAGCCCGGCGAGTGCCGCGATTTCCGCCGCCGGCATCTGCGGCCAGGTCTCGGGGACGTAGAGGCCGCCGTCGCGGGCGAGGCCGGCAAGCATCGCCTCCTCGAAGGAGAGCCGCGGCGCGCGGCCGCGGGTGGACACATACATCATCGCTTTTCCTCCGCTGCGCGCGGCGCGTCCCCGGGCTGTTGCACGATCCGCCACAGCCAGTAAACCGTCATCCCCGCCCAGACGAGCGCGAGTCCGTACCAGGTCACGACATACTCGAGGTGCCGGTTCGGGATGTTGACCGTCACCGGCATCAATATCGGTCCGCCCTCGATCGAGGACTCCGCGACGACGAGGAGCACCGACTCGGCATCGAGGGCGGCCGCCATCGCCTCCGGGTCGCGAGCAAACCAGATGTTCTCGTCAAGGTCGGGATCTGCCGTGAACCGGTCGACCTCCTGCGGCCAGTGGAGCACGCCTTCCACCTCAACCGGGCCGATCGGGCGGGTTGTGTCCTTTGCGTCGATCGGCGCGAAGCCCCGGTCGAGGAGGATCCGCCTGCCATCCCTCAGGACGAGCGGCGCGATCACCCGGTAGCCGACGCCATGAGGGGGATGGGAGGTGTAGACATGGAGCTCGCCCGGAGCGATCTCGCCCTCCGCCCGCACCCGCAGATACTGGTGCTCGCCTGCGTTCGCATCCGCCGGCACCGGAACCGGGTCGGAAGCGAGGCGCGCCTCGATCCGGGCAATCACCGCTTCCTTCCAGCCCAGCCGTTGAAGCTGCCATGTTCCGAGGGCAACCAGGATGGCCGTCCCCAGAATGCCGAAGAGGAGCGGCAGGATCAGGCGGCGAGCCATGTACCGGGCGGGCCTCCAATGAGAAAGCGCGGGAGGTATCCCCCCGCGCCGGGCTCACGATCACGCAAGCGGGGTTCAGGAACCCCAGATATAGATCACGGCGAA
>CAYMOD010000255.1:0-3695 GCA_964391945.1 uncultured Rhodobacterales bacterium
TCGAGAGGCCGATGATCGAGAAGATCGTCCAGACCGCGAAACAGGCGGTGAAGGCGACGGTGCTCGTCCAGAGCGCACGATCGGCGCCTTCGGCGGGACGGTCGGGAACCGCGTCAACCATGGTGCCGATCCCGGGCTGCCAGCCATCCGTTGCCGGATATGCGAGGCTTGGCCGCCCCGCAGTCAATGGCGTCTGTATATGAAAACCCAATCAACATATTGATTTTGCTTTCAGATAAGAGTTGCCAGGAATCCTGGCGCCGTCGTGAGCGGCGAGCCGCATGACAGCCGGAGCAGGGTGAAGGTCATCGCGGGTCGCCTCCCGTGATGGTGCAGCCAAGGTCGCGCAGGCGTCCGTCGCTCAGGCCGTAGATCAGACCGTGTACCGCAACTTCCGTCCCGCGCGCCCAGGCGCCGCGCATGATCGGGGTCTCCGCCACCCGTGCCACGCCCTCCGCGACATTGAGTTCCGAGAGACGGTCGAGACGGGCCCGCTCCTCGGCGATGTCGCCGAGTTCGGCCGAATGTCGCTGCGCGAGACGGCGGATCGGCTCGATCCAGTGATTCGCGAGGCCGTGGGTGCATTCCTCGACCGCGGCGCGCACGCCGCCGCAGCCGTAGTGACCGCAGATGATGACATGGTGTACGCCAAGATCCTCGATGGCGAACTCAAGGGTCGACAGGAGGTTCATGTCGCTTGAATGGACAACGTTGGCGACGTTGCGGTGAACGAACACCACGCCCGGCTGGAGCCCCGCGACCACGTTTGCGGGCACACGGCTGTCCGAGCAGCCGATCCAGAAGAACTCCGGACGCTGGATTGCGGCCAGCCGGCGGAAGAAATCGGGATCGTCCGCGACCATGGCGTCGGACCAGGCTTGGTTGCGCGCGAAGATGTCGCTCAGCAAGGCAGATGCACTCCCTCGTCGCGGACAACGTTCATTCAGCCAATTCGAGAGGATAGAGCCGGAATAAGCAAGGAAGCGGTGCATGACCGCCACCAAAAATATCGGTGCAGCAGCCGGAACAGAATCGGACTTGCTGTAGGTCGTGCATGCGTCAAGCTGATTTTGGCTCAATGCTTGATTTATTTTCGTTAAAAGTTAACGATTGCGTCTATATGCATGAAAAATATCAATCATGATAATCGGAGCCCGGTATGAGCGTGAAGGACACAGCCGAGATTCGCCGCATCGCGCTGTTCCGTGAGATGGAGGAGGCGAACTTCCGGGCGCTCATGCGTGCCTCCTATTTCCAGCTCTTTCCGTCGCGGGTCAGTATCGTCGAGGAAGGTGACCCGGCGCCGTTCCTGCCGATCCTGATCGAGGGAGCAGTGGAACTCCGCGCCTGCTGGGAAGGGCGGCAAGCCGCCATCAGCCTCGTCGAGCCGGTTGCCACGATCCTGCCCGCCGCAACGATGACGGCGGGACATTACCTGATGACGGGAACGACCCTCGCCAAGAGTCGCATTGCCCTTGTCCCTTCGGAGGATGTGCGGCGGATCTCTGCGGAGGATCGTGCATTCGGAACGGCTCTGGCCGCTGAACTCGCCCGGGACTTCCGGAGCGTGATCTGCCAGCTCAAGGAGCTGAAGCTCCGTGGCTCGCTCGAGAGGATCGCCAACTTTCTCCTCCGCCGGAGCGAGATAGAGGGGGGGGCGGCAGAGTTCGACCTGCCGGTCGAGAAGCGTCTGCTCGCTTCGCTGCTCGGGATGACGCCGGAGAATCTGTCGCGGGCCTTTGCCAATCTGCGTGCCCATGGCGTGGTGGTCAAAGGCGCGCATGTCCGCCTCGCCGCGCCCGACAAGCTGCGCCGCTTCGCGCGTCCGTGCCCGAGCCTCGATGGCGAGCATCCGCCCCACGGCTGAACATGGAGACAGATGGAGGTTCGCGCCGGGCCATGTCCGGTTGCGATTTCGGTCGGGCAATCGTGTCGGACCGGCTTGGCGGGGGATTGGCCGGCGCGTATGGTCCGCGCTGACGTGCTGCTCCCGGATCCTCATGGCCCCTGACATTCAAGCTGACATTCAAGCCCGCATCGCCCGCATTGTTGCTGCCGAGATCGGCGCCCGTCCCGACCAGGTCGCCGCCGCCGCGGCGCTGCTCGACGGCGGCGCCACCGTCCCCTTCGTTGCACGCTACCGCAAGGAGGCAACTGGCGGACTCGACGACGGCCAGCTCCGAACGCTCGCGGACCGGCTTGCCTACTTGCGCGAGCTCGAGGCGCGGCGCACTGCCATCCTCGACACGGTCCGGGCGCAGGGGAACCTGACACCGGAACTTGAATCGCGGATCGCGGAGGCCGGGACCAAGGCAACGCTCGAGGATCTCTATCTCCCTTTCAAGCCGAAGCGGCGCACGCGCGCGGCCATCGCCCGGGAGAAGGGGCTCGAGCCGCTCGCCGAGGCGATCCTCGCCGATCGGCGCACGCCGCCGGAGACGCTTGCCGCGCGGTTCATCGGCGAAGCGGTACCGGCCACGAAGGAGGCGCTCACAGGCGCGCGCGACATCCTTGTCGAGCGGCTGGCGGAGAATGCCGATCTGCTTGGCCGGCTCCGCGCCTTCATGCAGAAGAATGCCCTGCTCTCGGCGACAGTGGTGGTGGGGCAGGAGGAGAAGGGCGCCAAGTTCTCCGATTATTTCGACCATTCCGAACGCTGGGCCAATGTGCCGAGCCACCGGGCGCTGGCGATGATGCGCGGCAGCAACGAAGGCGTGCTGACGCTCGCGATCGCGCCCGACGAGGAAGGCCGGGACACGGCGATTCGCACGATCGCCGCGACCTTTCCGATCGAAGGGGATGGTCCCGGTGACCGCTGGCTCGGCGAAGTGGCCCGCTGGGCCTGGCGCACCAGGCTCGGGCTGTCGATGACGCTCGATCTGCTTGCGGAGCTGCGCATCCGGGCGCACGAGGAGGCGATCCGCGTCTTTGCCCGCAACCTCAGGGACCTGTTGCTCGCCGCCCCGGCGGGACCGCGGGTGACGATGGGCCTCGATCCGGGCATCCGGACCGGCGTCAAGGTTGCGGTCGTGGACGCGACCGGCAAGCTCGTCGATACCGCGACGGTCTATCCCTTCGCGCCGAAGAACGACCTGCGCGGTGCCGAGGCGGTGCTTGCCGGTCTGATCCGGAAGCACGGGGTCGATCTCGTCGCGATCGGGAACGGCACAGCGAGCCGCGAGACCGAGAAGCTGGTGGCGGGTATCCTCGCCGCCCTGCCGGCGCCGACGCCGACCAGGGTCATCGTCTCCGAGGCCGGTGCTTCGGTCTATTCCGCCTCCGAGACGGCGTCGAAGGAGTTTCCTGACCTCGATGTGTCGCTGCGTGGTGCTGTCTCTATCGCCCGACGCCTGCAGGACCCGCTCGCGGAGCTCGTCAAGATCGAGCCGAAGGCGATCGGTGTCGGCCAGTACCAACACGACGTCGACCAGCACCGACTGGAACGCGCGCTCGCGGGTGTGGTCGAGGATGCGGTCAACGCGGTCGGCGTCGACCTCAACACCGCCTCGGCGCTGCTGCTCGCGCATGTCTCCGGTCTCGGCCCGGCCCTTGCCGAGGCGATTGTGCTCCACCGTGATGACAACGGCGCCTTCCGGAGGCGCAGGGACCTCCTCGCCGTGCCACGCCTCGGGCCCCGCGCCTTCGAGCAATGCGCGGGTTTCCTGCGCATCCGGGAGGGCGACGAGCCCCTCGAT
>CAYMOD010000256.1:0-3681 GCA_964391945.1 uncultured Rhodobacterales bacterium
GCCAGCCGGTCCGCGCGGCAATGAAGCGGTAGCCGTCGTCGAAGAGGCTAGGGTCGCCGCGGAACTTGTTGACGAGGAAGCCCTTCACGAGGGCCGCGTCGCCTGCGTCGATCACCGCCTGCGTGCCGACGATCTGGGCGATCACCCCGCCCCGGTCGATGTCGCCGGCGATCACCACCGGCACTCCGGCCGCGCGGGCGAATCCCATGTTGGCGATGTCGTCCTGCCGCAGGTTCACCTCCGCCGGGCTGCCTGCGCCCTCGACCAGCACGAGATCGGCCGCCGCGGAGAGAATGCCGAAACTCTCCAGCACCGCCTCCATCAACCGCGGCTTCAGGGCGGCGTAGTCCCGCGCCTGTGTCGTCGCGATGCGGCGCCCCTGAACGATCACCTGCGCCCCGCGATCCGACTCCGGCTTGAGCAGGACCGGATTCATGTGGACGGAGAGCGGCGCGCCACAGGCGCGGGCCTGAAGCGCCTGCGCCCGACCGATCTCCCCCCCATCCGCGGTCACCGCGGCGTTGTTCGACATGTTCTGCGGCTTGAACGGGCGAACCCTCCTCCCGCGCCGCGTGAACACGCGGCAGAGCCCCGCCACCAGAACCGACTTGCCGACATTCGAGCCGGTGCCCTGGATCATCAGACTCGCCGGCATCGAACCCGTTCCCTCACCGCAGGGCGCATCTTCCGGGCACTTGCCACGCACTCGGCCTGCGGGCAATAGAGGCGTAGGCAGGGAGCGCAAGAGTGCGGCACGCGACGGATTTCGAAACGGCGCTTCAGGCAGCTATCGACGGCAAGGCGAAACCGGTCGGCGCGCTTGGTCGGATCGAGACGCTCGCTGCCCTGATAGCCCGCGTGCAAGGCAGTCTCAGCCCGCGCATGGAGCGATGCCGGCTCACGATCTTCGCCGCCGACCACGGCATCGCCGCGCAAGGCGTCTCCGCCTATCCCCAAGCGGTGACGCGGCAGATGCTCGTGAACTTCCTCGCCGGGGGCGCGGCAGCAAACGTGATGGCGCGCGTGCTCGGCGTCGAGGTCGCCGTGGTCGACGCCGGCGTCTGCGGAGAGCCCCTCGTCCATCCCGCGCTCGTGTCGCGGCGGATCGCGCCCGGCACCCGCAACGCGCTCTCCGAACCCGCGATGACGTCCGGCCAGCTTGCCGAGGCGCTGGCCGCCGGACGCGCCATCGGTGCGGCGAGCCCCGGCGAAGCGGCGGCCTTCGGAGACATGGGCATCGGCAACACCTCCTCCGCAGCACTCGTCCTCGCCAAGCTGACGGGGTTGCCGCCCGAGGGCCTCGTCGGCTGCGGCACCGGTCTCGAGCCACCGGCAATCGAGGCCAAGCGCGCGGTGCTTCAGCAAGCAGCGGCGCGCATGCCGAAGCAGCTCGAGCCCGAAACGGCGCTCGTCCAGTATGGGGGTTTCGAGATCGCGATGATGGCGGGTGCCATGCTGGGTGCGGCGCAGGCGCGCAAGATCGTGCTTGTGGACGGGTTCATCGCGACGGCGGCGGCGGTGGCGGCGATCGGCATCGACCCGGCGGTTCGGCGGGCGCTCGTGTTTGCGCATGTCTCGGCGGAGGCGGGGCACCGGCCGGTTCTCGACTGGCTCGGGCTGGAACCGCTGTTGTCGCTGGAGATGCGGCTTGGCGAGGGCACCGGCGCCCTGCTGGCCTGGCCGCTCGTCAAGGCGGCAGCGGCCATGCTGCGCGACATGGCGAGTTTCGAAGACGCGGGGGTGAGCCGGGCGTGAGGACGCGGATCGCGGAGGAATGGGCGATCTTCCTCGTCGCGCTGCAGTTCCTCACCCGGGTACCAGTCCCCTCCCATCATTGGAGCGTGGAGCGGATGACGGCGACGCCGCGTTGGTATCCGGCAGTGGGTCTGCTGGTCGGGGCCATCGCCGCAGTGGTTTTCTGGGTCGCGTTGCTGCTGTTTCCACCCGTGCTCGCGGCGATGATCTCGACGGCGGCGGGTATCCTTGCGACGGGAGCCTTCCATGAGGATGGCTTCGCCGATCTCTGCGACGGGATCGGCGGTGGGACAACGCGCGAACGGGTACTCGAGATCATGCGCGACAGCCGGCTCGGCACCTACGGCGTGCTCGGTCTCGGCCTCACCGTCGCCGCCAAGGTGGCGGCGCTCGCCTCTCTCCCCGTCGCCGCGGTACCGGCCGTGCTCATCGCGGTCCATCCGGCAAGCCGCGCCTCAAGCGTCGTCGTGATCGCGACAGGCCGGTATCTGCGAGACCATGGAACCGGCAAGCCCGTCGCCGGTGGCCTCTCCATCGGCGCCCTCATCTTTGCGGTCGGCTCGGGGGCGCTGGCGACGGCGGCCCTGTGCGCTGTGCTTCCGGCGGCAGCGGTAGCAGGTGGAATGCTCGGCCTCGTGCTGGGCCATTGGATCACGCGCCGACGATTCGAGCCCCGGCTTGGCGGATACACCGGCGACTGCCTTGGGGCCGTGCAACAGATGAGCGAGCTCGGATTCTACCTCGGGGTCCTCGCATGCCTCTGATTCTGCTCCGTCATACCGAGCCCGAGGGTTGTGCCGGGCTTTGTTACGGCCGAACCGACGTTCCGCTGCAGCCGGATTTCGAGAGCAGGGCAGCGGCGATCGAGGCGACGCTGCCTGTTGTCGTCGCCGTGGTCACGAGCCCGCTCGCACGGTGCAGATCTCTGGCGAGATGGATCGGCACCAGACGCTTGATACCGGTGACGGAGGACCCGCGGATAGCCGAGATGGATTTCGGAAACTGGGAAGCCCGTAGCTGGAATGCCATTCCTCGTCAGGAGCTTGAGGCCTGGGCCGCGGATATTCTGAATGCGCGGCCGCATGGGGGTGAGAGCGTGACCATGCTCTTGAACCGGGTCGAGGCGGCGCTCGCCGAATGGAGGCGGGGCTCCGGGACTGTCCTGCTGGTCAGCCATGCGGGCGTTGCGAAGGCTGCGCAGGCTCTGTCAGGTGCAGATGAGCCATGGTCCTTTCGACTCGATTTCGGCGAATGGATCCGCTTGTAGGATTTTCGGGCCAACTGCCAACTGGCGCCTGAACGTCGCGAGGCAGGTGAGGTGAGGGACACCCGAGTGTCGATCGGGAAAGGCCGGTGCGGCCGAGGCCGGTCATGTGACGCAGAACCCGGGCCCGTGAACCAGGGAAATTCAACGCGCCTGGACGAGAACGATCAGCAGGGACGCAGGTGCAGCGACCGCGATGGGCGGCTGCAGGACGCTCCCTCCCTATCGCTTCCTCGCCACCCCTGCTGCCAGTACAGGCGGCATGACTGTTCCTGCCATGCAGGTCCGCTGCCCTAGCGACTGGCGGGTTTGGCCCAGTTCCTGTGCTGATTGGGCCCGGCCGACCATCGCCTCGGAACGCTATCGTGCCCACGGCGGTACGTCGTCCGGACATCAAGGTCGGCCTGAACCACATCCTGGTCCAGTGTCTCGGGCGCGAGACTCATGCGTATCTCCGGGGCAATGATGTGCGAGGCGATGGCGCTGACTACGAAGAAGACAGCGCTGATGATCGCGGCTGCCGGTATGAGCCGGCTGTGCTTCGCGGCTCGGCCGCGGCGAGAGCTGAAATTCCACCACATCCGCAGACACCAACTTGTGAATTGAGGACGAAAGCTGACGTTCATATCAAGCTACCCTGCCGCGAACTCCAAGTGATCTCG
>CAYMOD010000257.1:0-3679 GCA_964391945.1 uncultured Rhodobacterales bacterium
GCGAATAGACCGCGCCGCCGGCGCAGGGGCCCATGATGACGCTGATCTGCGGGATCACGCCGGAGGCCAGCACGTTGCGCTGGAACACGTCCGCGTAACCGGCGAGCGATGCCACCCCCTCCTGGATGCGCGCCCCGCCCGAGTCGTTGAGCCCGATCACGGGCGCGCCGTTCTGCATCGCCATGTCCATGATCTTGCAGATCTTCTGCGCGTGGGTCTCCGAGAGGGAGCCACCGAAGACCGTGAAGTCCTGGCTGAAGACATAGACCTGGCGGCCGTTGATCGTGCCCCAGCCGGTCACCACCCCGTCACCGGGATAGGTGGTGTCCTGCATCGCGAAATCGTTGCAGCGGTGGGTGACGAACATGTCGAACTCCTCGAAGGAGCCCTCGTCGAGCAGCACCTCGATCCGCTCGCGCGCGGTGAGCTTGCCCTTCGCATGCTGGGCCGCGATCCGCCTCTTGCCGCCGCCGAGCCGTGCTTCCGCCCGTCGTTCCTCAAGCTCACCCAGGATGTCCCTCATGCGTGCCTCCCCGGCCGGATGTCCCGGGTGGTGTGCCATAGAACCGTCATGCGACCAAGGCGCCGTCTGGCGGATTTGCAAATCATCTTGCAGCTTTGCTCAGCAAACTGCAAAATTGCGAACCATGGTCCAGGCCCGCAAGCTCTACGCCGGCGCCAAGCTGCGCGAGATCCGCACCCGCCACGGGCTGCGGCAGGTGGATTTCGCCGCGCGGCTCGGCGTGTCGGTCTCCTATCTCAACCAGATGGAGAACAACCACCGCCCGGTGTCGGCCCGGCTCGTCGTCGCCCTCGCCGAGCAGTTCGGCCTCGATGTCACCGAACTCGCCGCCGGCAGCACCGAGCGCGTGATCGCCGACCTGCGCGAGGCGCTCGCCGATCCCGCCTGCGGCGAGGCGCCGCCGATGGCCGATCTCCAGCTCGTCGCCGGCAACGCGCCGAATTTCGCCCGCGCCTTCCTCGCGCTTCACCGCGCGCATCGCGAGGCCGGCGAGCGGCTTGCCCAGCTCAACGAGGCGCTCGGCCGCGAGGACACAGCCCTCGCGCCGCTCCCCTGGGAGGAGGTGCGCGACTTCTTCCACTATTGCGACAACCATATCGACGCGATCGACCGCGCCGCCGAGCGGTTCGCGGCCGAGACCGCCGGACCCGACCGCCGTGCAGCGCTCGCTTCCTGGCTCGAATCCCGCCACGGCATCACCGTCACGCTCGAGCGCGGCGGCCCGCTCCGGCGCTACGACCCGGAGACCCGGCGCCTCACGCTCGACGCCGCCGCCGGCCGCGCCACCCATTCCTTCCAGATCCTCCACCAGATCGCGCGTCTCACCCGCGCCGACCTGATCGAGGCGACGCTCGACCTCGCCCGTTTCGCCACGGACGAGGCCCGCGCCATCGCCGGCGTCGGGCTCGCCAATTATTTCGCCGGCGCCGCCCTGCTGCCCTATGGCCATTTCCTCGAATCGGCCCGTGTGCTCCGCCACGACCTCGAAGCCCTCGCGCTCGCCTTCGACGCCTCGATCGAGCAGGTCGCCCAGCGCCTCTCCACCCTCCAGCGCACCGGCGCGCGCGGCGTGCCCTTCTTCTTCTTCCGCGTCGATCAGGCCGGCACCATCACCAAGCGCCATTCCGCGACCCGGTTCCAGTTCGCGCGGTTCGGCGGCGCCTGCCCGTTGTGGAACGTCCACGCCGCCTTCGAGACCCCGGGCCGCTTCCTCCGCCAGCTTGCCGAGACGCCCGACGGCGGAAGGTATCTCTGCCTCGCCCGCGACGTCTCGAAACCCGGCGGCTCGTTCCGGGCCCCGGTCCGCCGCTACGCGATCGGCCTCGGCTGCGAGATCGCCCACGCCGCCGATCTCGTCTATGCCGACGATCTCGACATCACCAACGACGCCGCCTACCAGCCGATCGGCATCTCCTGCCGCATCTGCGAGCGCCGCGCCTGCCCGCAGCGCGCGGTGCCGCCGCTCGAACGCCCGCTCACCGTCGATCCCGACAGCCGCGGCCTGCTTCCCTACGCCATTGGCTGAGAACCGTCAGTCGGGCCAGCGCAGGAGCGCGAAGGCGGTGGCGAGCAGCATCAGGCCGCAGGCCGCCGTGCGCACGTGGTTCCAGGCGGTCCAGGGGCGGGCGTAGCGGCGCCAGGCCGCGTCGGCATCGGTGAGGGCGGCGGCGTCAAGCCGCGCGAGCGCATCGTTCATCGGCACGTTGGCGAGGATCGTGACCGCGAAACAGCCGGCGAGATAGATCCCGGTCGCGGCCGCGAGCCATCCCGCGGCGCCGCCGGCCCCGGCGAGCCAGGCGGCGATGCCCGCGAGCGCGGAGGCAAGCGGCGCCCCGAAGAAGAGGAGCGTGAACCACGGCGTCATGATCCCGGCATTGACCGCCTGCATCGCCGTGATGGCGGCCGTGCCGCCAGCGGCGCCAAGGCCGCGCATCACCGTGAAGGACCAGGCATAGAAGAAGCCGAACACCGCGCCGGAGACGAGGAGCGCAAGCAGGATCAGCGGCAGCACAAGGAACTGCATCGGTTTCCCCTCCATCCCGGCCAGCCTGGCCGAAAGACCGGCTTGCGGGCAAGCGGGCAATCCCCTGCCCGCGCGGATGCGGTCCGGGGCTTTTCCTTCCCCCGCCCGCCGGGCTAAGAACGCCACCGACCACCGGAATGGAACGTGAGGGCGCGATGAGCATGGACAAGACCTTCGACGCCCGCGCCGTCGAGCCGCGGATCATCGCGCTCTGGGAAGGCGCGTCGGCCTTCGCGATGGGAGCGAACGCGAAGAAGGGCCCGGACGGAAAGACGGAGCCCTTCTCCATCCTCCTGCCGCCGCCGAACGTCACCGGCTCGCTGCATATGGGGCACGCGTTCAACCACACGCTGATGGACATCCTCGCCCGATGGCACCGGATGATGGGTGATGACGTCCTCTGGCAGCCCGGCCTCGACCATGCCGGCATCGCCACGCAGATGGTCGTCGAGCGCGAACTCGCGAAAGAAGGCGAGCCCGGCCGTCGCGAGATGGGCCGCGACGCCTTCGTCCGCCGCGTCTGGGACTGGAAGGCGCAGTCGGGCGGCGCCATCCTCGAACAATGCAAGCGCCTCGGCGATTCCTTCGACCTCTCGCGCAACGCCTTCACCATGTCGGGCGCGCCCGATGCGCCCGCGAGCGAGGAGGGCAATTTCCACGACGCGGTGCTCAAGGCCTTCGTCACCCTCTACAACACGAAGGGGAAGGACGGGCGCGGCCTGATCTTCCGCGGCAAGCGCCTTGTCAACTGGGACCCGCATTTCGAGACCGCGATTTCCGATCTCGAGGTCGAGCAGGTCGAGGAGAAGGGCCATCTCTGGCGCCTGCGCTACGAGTTGGAGAATGGCGCGACCTACGAGCATCCCGTCGAATGGGACGAGGGCGGCAGGCCCATCCGGTTCGAGACCCGCGCCTATCTCACCGTCGCCACCACCCGGCCAGAGACCATGCTCGGCGACACCGGTGTCGCCGTCCATCCCGAGGACCCGCGCTACCGGCACCTCGTCGGCAAGACCGTGTGCCTGCCGCTCGTCAACCGCTCGCTGCCGATCGTCGCCGACGAACATGCCGATCCCGGGAAGGGCACCGGCGCGGTCAAGATCACGCCTGCCCATGATTTCAACGACTGGGAA
>CAYMOD010000258.1:0-3667 GCA_964391945.1 uncultured Rhodobacterales bacterium
CCGCCAGTCCTTGGCGAGTTCCACGCAGGCCCGGGCGAGCTGTCCCGGGGCGGATTCGAGCTTCTTTTCCAGCTTCTCGAGGAGGGTGAA
This sequence comes from uncultured Rhodobacterales bacterium, assembly GCA_964391945.1. Taxonomy (GTDB): domain Bacteria; phylum Pseudomonadota; class Alphaproteobacteria; order Rhodobacterales; family Rhodobacteraceae; genus Amaricoccus. The sequence goes on from CAYMOD010000258.1 coordinate 91, forward strand.
GGCATCCGCCGTCGATCCCGCGAAACCGCAGAGGACCGGCACGCCACCGGGTTCGATCCGCCGCACCTTGCGCGCCGTGCCCTTGATCACTGTCTGGCCGAGGCTGACCTGGCCATCGCCCGCGACGACCACGCGCCCGCCCTTGCGTACCGCGACAATTGTCGTGCCGTGCCAGCCCGGAAACCTCTCCGTCGCGCTCATTCGCCCCCTCCGCTTCATCCGCGGCGATATATGGGCATGGCACCCAGATGGCTAGGGGCGGCCGAGTTCTGCAAGGGAGAAGGCGGCTTCCCCCCGTCCGGTAGCCCTCCATGCTCCGCTCCGCCGCCCCGGCAACCCCTGCGAGCCTCATGCTCTCCTGCCGGCACGCCTTCCATTGCTGGCAACGCGGCCGCCTTCCACAAGCACATCGTGCTGGCCGGGTTCCTTCGCCCGCCTCTCAAGCCGCGCAGCATCTGCTGCATGAAAGCTCACCGGCCGCGGGCTCTACGTTACGGGAGTACCGGGGCTGCCCGGGTCGGGCCTCGTCCTCGTCAACCCGCCCTGCAGTGCCGGCGGTCTTCGCCGCGGCCGAGGCAAAGGCGAAACTGTCATCGCGCCTCCCCGCGCCTGACCTCGGAGCCGATTCAGGGCAGCATTAAGCCCACCGCCGATTTCCGGCTTGCTCCCCGCGCTCGCACCGGACTAGCTGCCCCGATGACGTATCTCCTCAGCTTCAACGGCCGATTCTGGTCGCCCCTGACACTTCTCATGCTCGGCACGGCGAGCGTGTTCAGCCTTCTCCCGCACGCGAGCTCCGGTCTGCCGCCCGGCGGGAGCGACAAGCTTCTCCATTTCCTTGCCTATGCAGCGATCGCCGCGCCGGCATGCCTCGCCCGGCCGCGCGGCTGGCTCTGGCTGCTCGCAGGATTCGCGCTCTGGGGGATCGCGATCGAATTCATTCAGCCCTTCGTCGGACGCGAGCGCGCGGCGGCGGATGTCGTCGCCAACCTCGCCGGCATCGCCTCGGCGGTTGCAGTGTCGGGTTTCCTGCGCAATCTGGCCGGTCCGGCCCATTCCCGCTGAGGAACACAGATCGGCATTCCCGCGGGGCCGGTTCACGGTGGCTCAGTGCCAGGTGATCCGGTCCACGCCCTTCATGTCCGTCTCGTCGCTGATGAGCAGCGCTATTCCCCGCAACCCCTCCACATGCGCCGCGAAGACGAGCAGGGTGATGGTGATCGGAACCGCGAGCACCGCCCCGGCCACGCCCCAGATCCAGCCCCAGAAGAGCAGCACGATCAGGACCACAAGCGGGGAAAGCGAGATCTGCCTGCCCTGGATCATGGGATCGATGTAATTGCCCATGACCTGCTCGATCACGAGGATGCCCGCACCGATGACCGCGGCGGTCCACGGATCCCTGGTCACGACGGCGTAGATCACCGGCAGGATACCCGAGATCAGCGATCCTATCGTCGGAACGAAGTTGAGGGCCACCGTCAGCAGGCCCCAGACCAGCAGCAGGTCGAGCCCGTGGAACCACAGCCAGCCGACGTAAAGTGCCGCGGTCAGGACGCCGAGGACGAGGCGAACCAGCAGGTAGCGCCGGAGCCGCTTCGCGATGACGCCGATCGCATCGAATGTATCCTCCCGCGCCGATGCGCCGATCAGGGTGACGAGCTTGTCGCGCCAGCGCGGCGCCTCGACGAGCATCAGCAGGGTGAGGAAGAAGACCATCACGGCGGCACTGACGAGAGAACCCGCAGTCGAGACCACCGTGCCGGCAGCGCTCGATGCCCAGTCCGAGAGGCGCCCCGCGAACGACCCTCCGGCCTGGCGCAGCGCATCGAGCAGGCGGGGAAGCCCATCCTCACCCGAGGCGCCGGCACCCGCGCCGTCGGAGCCCTGGCTGCCTGAGGTTCCCGCCTGGCCCGTCTCGCCACCACTGGCGGCAGTCTGGGCGGCCTCGCCCCCGGCACCCGATCCACCTGTCGCGCTGCCGCCGGTGACATCGGGCAAGAGTGAGGCGATGCCGGCCGAGCCGCTGGAGAAACGGCCGACGACCTGCTGCGCCGACAGCCACAGGCAGCCGACAAAGAGCGCCAGCGCGATCAGGATCGCCGTCATCGCCGCGACATGGCCGAGCCAGCGCAGCCTGCGCGGGACACGGGCCGCGACCCAGTTGTCCGCCGGCGCCACGACGAGGGCGAGGAAAAAGGCGAAGACGATGGGGATCATGATCGCGGCGAGGGCCTGGAGCGCCCAGCCGACCAGGATCACCGCGATGAGGATCGTGGCCCAGAGGCGGACGCGGTCCCGGTCCACCCTGTCCCGAACCACCCTGCCTGTCGTCATCCCGGGATCAGCCATGCTGTCGCCTTCCTGCTGGCCTTTCCGCCGCTGGACCGCAGTGCCCGATGTTCTCCGCAGGCGCCGCGAGCGCATCCGGGACCTGATGCCCGGCCACAGGGCGGGGGCAGGGGCGCGGGACCCCTACCCCCGCGGTTCAGGTGCTGCGGATCACTCTGGCTCCCGGTTCAGGTGCCGCGGATCTTGCCGACGATCCAGAGGAGCACGATCGCGCCAAGCGTGGCGACGATCAGGGAGCCGATGAAGCCGCCCGTGGAGCCCAGACCCACGAGGCTGAAGAGGAATGCGCCGAGATAGGCGCCGATCACGCCGACGATCAGATTCATGATGAGCCCGTGGTTGCGGGACATCACCTTCTCGGCGATCCAGCCCGCGAGGAGCCCGATGATGAGAAATGCGAACCAGCCTATGCCTTCCATTGTCCCTCCGGAGTTTCAGGTTGCGGTCGCAGTCCTAACGCGGGAGTTCGCGAAACGATCCGGAGCGTTGCTCCGGCGGGCGGCGGAGCCCTCTCGACCAGTCGTCTCCACGCTTCCGTCCACGGTCGCCCACGCGTGAAACCCCATCTAAGTAATTGGCTTTAAACCGTAGGTAAAACTTACCTGAGTGTTAACGCCGCGCGGGCGGCAGCGTGTCCGAACCGCGGTTTCGGAGCCGCGTCACCTGTTCGTCCGTCTTGCGAAGGCCGGCGGCAAGGCGTTCGAGGAGGTCGATCGTGCGGGTTTCTACCTTGCCCATGGCATCTCCGCTGGTGGTCATGCCAAAGCTGCGGCCGGGAGTCGACCGCGACAAGCTGTGATGTAGCGGTGCATGGATCACCCGCCCTGACTCAGATTGCTGTCCGCATGATCGAAAGCCCGGCAAGAATTGCTCACCTTGCCATCCACAGCCCGGAGAAGTTCCTTTGCCGCCGCTCGCACATAAGCTTAAACGCCTTTAAAATGGGGCCTATATACCTAACTAGCCGGATCTAACTTGCGAGGTTTGGCTAGTTAGGTTACAAAGAGTGCAGGAGGAGCCTGCACCATGTCGAACCCCGAGACGCTTCCACTTTCGAGTTCTTCCAGAAGTTCCCGAACGAGGAGGCTGCGCGCAAGTTCTTCGAGACGCGCCGCTGGGGCAGCGAGCCGGTTTGCGGTCACTGTGACTCCGTCGATGTTGTCGAGGTCAAAGATCACAAGCCGATGCCTTACCGCTGCCGTGATTGCCGGAAGCATTTCAGCGT
>CAYMOD010000259.1:0-3664 GCA_964391945.1 uncultured Rhodobacterales bacterium
CCAGCCCGGGAGTGATGTAGACCTCGTAGAGAACGTAGGTGACATAGGGCGGCGTGATCGAGAGGCCAAGCACCGCCCGGAACCCCGCGGCGAAGATGAAGAGCCAGACGAGCGGCCGCACCAGCGCCGCGAAGAACCGTTCGCGCTGGCGCAGGAAGCGCAGCGTCTCGCGCCAGACGATGCCCCGGAAGGCGCGGCCGCGCCCCTTCCAGCCGAGATCGCTGAGGCTCATGGGGCGAGCATCTCCCGTTCGATACCGGTCATCGTGAGGAAGCTTTCGGCGAGGCCGCGTTCGCCGGCAATGGCAGCGGCGCGCCCCCGCTCGATCACGCGGCCCCGGTGGAGCAGCACGACCTCGTCCCCGGCCTCGATTTCGTCGAAGAGATGCGTCGCCCAGAGGACGCCGACGCCGGTATCGCGCGCCAGCGCGCGGACGAGGCGCACGACCTCGCGCCGGGATTTCACGTCAAGCCCGGCCGTCGGTTCGTCGAGGAGGAGGAGGCGCGGCCGGTGGAGGAGCGCCCGCGCGATCTCGGCGCGCCGCTGCTGGCCGCCCGAGAGCGCCGCCACCTTCTGGCGCCGCTGCGGCACGAGGCCCACCGCCTCCAGCGCCTCGTCCGCGCGCTGGCGCGCGAGCCGGCGCGGCAGGCCATGGAGCGCCGCGTGATAGGAAAGGTTCTGCGTAACCGTGAGATCGCCGTCGAGCGCGCGGCTCTGGAACACGACGCCGAGCTCGGCCAGCGCGGGACCCGGCGTCCGGCGCAGGTCGTGGCCGAACACCCGGATCTCGCCGGTGACGTTGTCGTAGAGGCGGGTGATCAGGGAGAAGAGCGTGGTCTTCCCCGCTCCGTTCACGCCAAGGAGGGCGACGAAGGCGCCCTCCCCGACAACAAGGCTCACGTCATCAAGTGCGCGGATGGCTCCAAACGAATGGCTGACGCCGCGAACGCTCAGTGCCTCGCTCACTGGATCACGAACACCGCCCGCTGCGTCTCGCCGGTGGTGCCGGGGATGCGCAATTCGTACTGGCCCGGCCGGATCGCGATGAACGAGATACGCGCGGTGCCGGCGGAGTCGAATTCGATCGAATCGACGCCGAGCGGCCGGATCTCGATGTCGTTGATGACGATCTCGTTGATCCAGATGTTGCGGAAGAAGCCCGGACCCTCGACCGCGAGTTCCTGCGTACCGTCCGCGGTGATCTCGATCCGGTAATAGCCGCCCGACTGGAGCTGGTACTCGCCCGGGGATTGCAGCTGGCCGACCGTAAGGGTGATCGGCTCGAGGTCGGTCCGGTTGCGGTTGTCCATCAGCCCGGCGAAGCCGAGTTCGAGCGTGCGCGTGCCGGGGATGGCGGCGCTGGCCGGCGCCTCGGCGCTTTCGCTCCCGTTCTCCCCGGCCTCGTCCTGCGCGGAGGCCATTGCGGCCGTCGCGGTCAGCATCACCGCCGCGAATGTCGTCCTGCGGATCATGGCTATGTCCCTTCAGTTTCCGGTCGTGTGTTTGGCGGTTTCAGCTATCGCCGACCTGGACACCCCAGGGCTGCTCGCCCACGGGGATCGAGCGCACCACCTCGTCGTTCTCGACGTCGATCACCGAGACGTCGTTCGAGATCCCGTTCGTGGTATAGAGGAACTTCTCGTCGGGCGTGAAAGCGAGCTGCCAGACGCGCTGACCAACGAGAAAGTACTCCTCGACCTCCCAGGTTTCGCCATCGACGAGCGCGACGCGGTTCGAGGGCCCGAGCGCCACGTAGACCTTGGAACCATCCTCGGTAACGCGGACGCCGACTGGCTGGATCGCTTCCTGCGGGATGCCCGGCACTTCGAATTCGATGGTGTGGAGCACCTCCGGCACCGAGGGGTCGATCACCTTCACGGTGCCGCCGATCTCGGCCGAGACGTAGAGGAGCGAGCCGTCGGCGGTGTACTGGGCAAAGCGCGGCCGCTGATCAACGAGGATGTTGGCGTAGATCTCGTAGGTCTCGGTATCGATGAAATGCGCCATGTTGGTGGTTTCGGAAGTGTTGACCACCGTCTTGCCGTCGGGGCTGATGCCCATGCCCTCGGGCTCGATGCCGACCGGGATCTCGGCGATGATCGTGCGGTTCTCGACGTCGATCGCGGTGACGAGGTTGTCGTCCTCGTTCGCGACATAGAGGATCGAGTCGTCGGGGCTGAGGATGCCTAGTTCGGGATCCGGCCCGGAGGGCAGGTGATGGGTGACCTGCCGCGTCTCGGTGTCCATCACCTCGACGCGGTTGTCGTCGGAGGCTAGGATGTAGAGCGTCTTGCCGTCGGAGCTGAGGTTGATGCCGCGCGGACGCTGGCCGACGGGGATCTCCTCGATGACCTCGCCGCTCTCGTGGTCGATGATGGTGATCGAGTTGCCGCGCTCGTTCGAGACATAGACCGTCTGGGCCGTCGCCGCGACCGCCGACGCCACGAACACGGCCGCAGTTGATGCCAGAAGCCTGTTCATCAGCTTTCCTTCCCCTTGTTCTTCAGAAGCTGCACGCTGTCTCGGGCTCGTCGGTGCCGAGCGAGTCAAGCGGCGAGACCTGGTGCACATACTGGTCCTGTGGCGAGACCGAGACGACCATGTTGTCATGCGTGAGCAGGATCGGCTGCCGGAGCTGGTGGTCCCAGTCCCGGTAGGAGACGGCGACCCCCTTGAAGGCGCCGAGCTGGAACTCCTCGCCGAGCATATAGTCGCGCAGGCTGGCGAAGTCGGTGTCGCCGGCGCGCGTCGCCGCCTCGCCGATCGAGCGCAGCGCCATCCAGACGTTGTAATCCTCGGGCCGCATCGGCCGCCCGGCCAGCCGCTCGAACCGGCTCTGCATCTGGGTGCCTCCCCAGGCCTCATGTGCGGGATGCCAGGTCGTCGGCCTGAGTCCGGCCGAACCCGCGACCGGCCGCGCATCCCAGGTGTGGAATGGCAGATAGGCGGCGAAGACCTCCGATTCGTCGGCGGCGACGAGGATGTGGTGTTCGGGCGCGCGCTGGGTGAAGACCGGCATCTGCGCCTGGACCTGGACATGGCCGGCATCGGTGCGGCGCGCGCCGCCGGTATCCTCGTAGACGCGGGATTCGGCGATATTCGCGCCGAATTTCTCGGCCGACTTGCGATAGGCATCGGCAAGCGCGGTATCCGCCGCGTGCGAGCCCTCGATCAGGAACCAGCGGTCCCAGCGCTTCACCATCAGGAACTGCGTGAGCGCATCGGCGAACATCGCGCGGCTCGGCGTGGTGTGGAAAATGTTGGCCCGGCAGTCCCCGCCCCTGAGCCGGTCGTCGGGCGCAGTGGCGTTGAAGAGGATCACGTCCTCGCCGGTGACGGCATCGGACAATTCGAGAAGCGTGTCGGCATCGGCCATGGTCACGACGAACTGGATTCCGGCGTTCGTCAGTTCCTCGAGTGCCGCGACAGCCTCGTCGGGCGAGGCGCTTACTTCCTCCAGCGTGAAGTCCTGGCCTAGGAAGGTGCCGGTCGTGCGGTTGTCCTCCGTGGCCAGCCTTCCCCCGGCGAAGCCGAGATCCTCGGGTGGCAGGTCGAGACGGGAGAGCGGCAGTTGCGGCCGCTCCGGCTCGACGCGGAGAACGGCCGCGGGTACCGCTGTGGCCTCACCATTCCCCGGTACCTGAGCCCCCGCCGGAAAGGCGCA
>CAYMOD010000260.1:0-3657 GCA_964391945.1 uncultured Rhodobacterales bacterium
CGGTACTTCGCCCCGGCGATCAGCGCGCCCATGTCGAGCGCCAGCAGCCGCTTGTCGGCCAGGCTCTCCGGCACGTCGCCGTTGACGATCCGGAGCGCGAGGCCCTCCGCGATCGCGGTCTTGCCGACGCCGGGGTCGCCGATCAGCACCGGGTTGTTCTTGGTGCGGCGCGAGAGCACCTGCATCGTGCGCCGGATCTCGTCGTCGCGGCCGATGATCGGGTCGATCTTGCCCTCGCGCGCGGCTTCGGTCAGGTCGCGCGCGTATTTGTTGAGGGCGTCATAGCCTTCTTCGGCCGAGGCGGTATCGGCGGTGCGGCCCTTGCGCATGTCGTTCACGGCCTGGTTCAGGCTCTGCGCGGTGACGCCCGCTTCCTTGAGCGCATCGTTCGCGCCCGAGCGGGTTACGGCGAGCGCGGTCAGGAGCCGCTCGACGGTGACGTAGGAATCCTTTGCCTGTTCGGCGAGCTTCTCGGCCTCGGCCAGTACCTTCGCGGTCTGGGTGTCGAGATAGAGCTGCGCGGCGCCGCCGGTGACCTTGGCCTCCTTGGCGAGATTCGCCTCCACCGCGGCCTTGGCGCGCACGGGATCGCCGCCGGCGGCGCGGATCAGGTTGGAAGCGAAGCCCTCGCTGTCGTCCAGAAGCGCCTTCAGCAGGTGATCGGGAAGCACCCGCTGGTGATCCTCGCGCAGCGCGATGGTCTGCGCCGCCTGCACGAAGCCCTTCGCACGTTCCGAGAATTTCTCGAAATTCATGTCTCTCTCCTCAGCGTCCCGCGGGGCGCCCAAAGCCCGCCCCTCGTGACCTCTCAACCTGCAGGCCGCCCGTCTGGCACGACCCTCTCGCGGATTGACATGGGATTGCACCTCTGCAACCGCAAGATAACGCCGCCGAAATCAGCCGGAGCACGTTATGGCCACCCCCTCCCCCGCCGACCGGCTCATCGTCGGCCTCGACCTGCCGCATGCGCCCGCCGCGCTCGAGATGGTGGAGCGGCTGCCGGAGGTGACCTTCTACAAGATCGGCCTCGGCATGCTGACGACCGGAGGCCTCGCGCTCGCGACCGAGCTCAAGGACCGGGGCCTGAGGATCTTCCTCGACATGAAGCTCTTCGACATCCCGGCGACGGTGGAGGCGGCGGCGCGGGCGCTGGCGCAGTTCGAGCTCGATTTCCTCACCGTGCATGGCGATCCGCATGTGGTGCGGGCGGCGGTGGCGGGGCGGGGCCACGCGCCGATGCGGATCCTCGCGGTGACGCTCCTCACCTCGCTCGACCGGAGCGATCTCGATGCGGCGCTGATCCGGGAAGGCCGGGTCGAGGATCTCGTGGTCGAGCGGGCGCGGCGTGCCTTCGCGGCCGGGGCGGACGGGGTGATCGCGAGCCCGCGGGAAGCGGCGGCGATCCGGGCGCTGCCGGAAGCGGCGGGCCGGCTCATCGTCACGCCGGGCGTGCGGCCCGCGGGTGCTGCGAGTGACGACCAGAAGCGGGTCGCGACGCCCAGGCAAGCTATTGCCGCCGGGGCCGACCATATAGTGGTGGCGCGGCCGATCCTCCGCGCCGAGGACCCGGCGGCGGTCGTGGCGGCGATTCTCGCTGAACTCGCCGGGGCCTGAGCCGGCGCCCGGGAGTCCCCGCGAGAGGGATGGGCAAAAGCGCCCAGCGTGAAACCTACTCAAGCCATTGATATCAAACCGCAGGTAAAACCTACCTGTTCGTCAGCGCGGCGTGGGCGATCCGATTCCACCCTGTCGGAACCAGTCCCGATCCGACCGGTTAGCCTCACGAGACGCCCGGTGCGCGAACCCCGCGGAAGCGGACCTGCGCCGCGGCGAGAGAGGACATCAGCGGAGGGCAACCATGGCGAGCACGGTTTCCGACTTCATGCTCCAGCGGCTCGGCGAATGGGGTGTCCGGCGGATCTACGGCTATCCCGGCGATGGCATCAACGGCATCATGACCGCGCTCGACCGCGCGGGCGACGCCTTCGAATTCATCCAGACGAGGCACGAGGAATCGGCGGCCTTCATGGCCTGCGGCCACGCGAAATACACCGGCGAGCTCGGCGTCTGCCTCGCCACCTCCGGGCCGGGGGCGATCCATCTCCTGAACGGGCTCTATGATGCCAAGCTCGACCATCAGCCGGTGCTGGCGATCGTCGGCCAGCAGGCGCGGGCGGCGCTCGGCGGGCATTACCAGCAGGAGGTGGATCTCAAGTCGCTCTTCAAGGACGTGGCCTCCGATTACGTCCATGTCTGCATGGAGCCGACGCAGATGCGCCACCTCGTCGACCGGGCGGTGCGGATCGCGCTGGCGATGCGGAGCGTCACCTGCATCATCGTGCCGAACGACGTGCAGGAGCTCGACGCGGTGAAGACGCCGCCCCGCGCGCACGGCACCGTGCATTCGGGCGTCGGCTTCAGCCGGCCGGCGGTGGTGCCGCACCACGCCGATCTCGAACGCGCCGCCGCCATCCTCAACGAGGGCGAGCGGGTGGCGATCCTCGCCGGCGCCGGCGCCCTCAACGCCACCGACGAGGTGATCCAGACCGCGGAGATCCTCGGCGCGGGCGTCGCGAAGGCGCTTCTGGGCCGCGCGGCGGTGCCCGACGATCTGCCCTTCGTCACCGGGCAGATGGGGCTCCTCGGCTCGGTGCCGTCGGACAGGATGATGCGGGAATGCGACACGCTGCTGATGGTCGGGTCGGGCTTTCCCTATTCGGAGTTCCTGCCGAAGGAGGGGCAGGCGCGCGGCGTCCAGATCGACGTGGACGCGCGGATGCTCTCGATCCGCTACCCGATGGAAGTGGGCCTCGTCGGCGATGCGGCGCTGACGCTCCGGGCGCTCGCGCCGATGCTGAGGCAGAAGCAGGACCGCGCCTGGCGCGAGACGATCGAGAAGAATGTCGCCGACTGGTGGGAGAGCGTCGAGAAACTGAGCCATCAGTCCGCCGATCCGATCAATCCGGAGCTTCTCTTCTGGGAGCTGTCGCCGCGGCTCCCCGACAACGCCATCATCAGCGCCGATTCCGGGACCTCGGCCAACTGGTTCGCGCGGGCGCTGAAACTCCGGCGCGGGATGATGGCCTCGCTCTCGGGCAATCTCGCGACGATGTGCCCGGCGGTTCCCTACGCTACAGCCGCGAAATTCGCCCATCCCGACCGGGTGTCGATCGCCTTCGTCGGCGACGGCGCGATGCAGATGCTGGGGATCAACGGCCTCATCACCATCGCGAAATACTGGCGGCAGTGGCGCGACCCGCGGCTGGTGGTCGCGGTGCTGAACAACCAGGACCTGAATCAGGTCACCTGGGAGCAGCGGGCGATGGCCGGCAGCCGCAGGACCGAACGCACGCAGGCGGTGCCGGAATTCGCCTATGCGACCTATGCGGAGATGCTGGGGCTGAAGGGCCTCCGCGTCGAGCGGCCGGAGGAGGTGGGGCCGACCTGGGAGGCGGCGCTCGCGGCCGACCGGCCGTGCGTGATCGACGCGGTGGTCGATCCGGACGTGCCGACGCTGCCGCCGCACATCACCGCGAGCCAGGCGGCGAGCTATGCGAAGGCCCTCGCCAAGGGCGACCCGGATGCCGGGGCGATCGTCTGGCAGACATTCAAACGCTCGTTATTCGGGTAGAACCGCCAGCATGGCAGTCGGGATGC
>CAYMOD010000261.1:0-3654 GCA_964391945.1 uncultured Rhodobacterales bacterium
GGCCACCGCCACCCCCGCCTTGAAGGCCGGGCTGTGGTTCCAGCGTGGTCGTCTCGACGGGCTCACCCCGCGGGAGTTCCATGACCGGTCAAGCGAGGACCAAACACTGAACAGACCTGACTTCTGACCGAGGACAAGACGGGGAGCAGGTCAGTGGTCTTCTTCACCTGGGTCGGTTCCGACGAGAGGCACGAGGTCACCGGCACCGGCTCGGCCAGGCTGCTCGACGACGGCTCGCTCGAGATCGAGTTCGCCTACAACCACGGCGATGAGGCCGTCTTCAAGGCCGTCCAGGAGGGTTCTTCAACAGCCTGCTAAGCGCCGCGCTTGGCGCAGCGAGGCAACCAGACTTGATTTCGCCGACGGGCGGTGGAAATCCCGAGGCTGAATCGTGCTGTCGACACTACCTCTTCGGGCAGATCCCGTCCTCCAGTCGCCGATGATCGCTCGCTGGGCCACGAAGCCACCTCAGCGGTGTCGCAGGCGACCCGTTGCAAGCCTCTCGCGCGCCATCTCTCCCCGCGTCTCGATGTCGTCACGATCGGAGGCATCCGGTACGCCGCGTCGCGCCGTCTCGAGGATGATCTCGAGCTGATCGATGAGAACCTGCCTCTGCTCTTCGTTCCGTGCATGCGGCACGAGGCGCTCGATCGCCTCGATGAGGTGGATGATCACTGCCGGTTTCGAGGCTCCGTTCTGCCGGATCTGATCGAAAGCCGCAGCGACCAGGCTGCCGTAGGTCGGCCGCGGGCAGAGTACGCGCACCACGCCGTGGCCGTCACGCCGCACCACATCGGGCAGGTCGCGGCCGAACAGTCGGGCCAGCGAGGCCGAGAGCTGGTTGACGACCGAGATCGCCGTATAGGGATCGTTGATTCCGGGCGAAAGCGCCCGGACCGCGATCTCGACCAGATGACGGATCGAGAAGTCCGGATCCTGAACCGGGGTCCGGTGCGCGCCGATGACGATCGCCTTGCCGGCGGCTTCTCCAGTCTCCTTCGTGGCACGTTCCCGAGGATAGATGCCGATCGTGCCGCCGTCGCGGATCACGAAGTCGCCGGCCCGAAAGGTGAGCCCGATCAGAACATCCGCCTTCTTCGCGACCGTGACCAGGCCCTCGAAGTCGATCGCCCGCACGTAGCCGGTGTGAGGCGGGCCACAGAAGGCGGCGCGGGCGTAGAAGTCCTTCGGCAGAGCCGCTTCCGGGTCGGGCTGCTCCGGTTCGATCTCGCTGAGGGTATCGAGTGTTTCGTCAAGCTCGTGACGGACGCGCGCGATCACCGTCTCCGACATGATGGAGCGCGCGAGCACATGGAGATGCAGAACCAGAAGCCCGACACTGATCAGCGACAGGAGGATGGCGAATGTAACCGTGAAGAAGGGCAACGGCTCCTCGCTCTGGCGCCAGTCGATCGCGGAGAGCGCGAGCAGACAGTGCACGATCGTCATGACAAAGGTGCCAAGGACGAGCTGCGTCGCCGGTGAGCTCATGAAACTGCGGATCAGACGCGGGCCGAACTGGCCGGCAGCGAGGGTCAGCACCACCATCGTGATGGAGAAGACAAGGCTCGCCATCGTCATCATTGACGAAAGCAGCGTCGCGGTAACATCGCGCGCGTCATCCGCCACGCCGACATAGACGAAGGCGGGCGCGGCTCCAAGCTGGTCCACCGTTGCAGCCTCGAGCAGTAGCGAAATGCCGGTGAGCGCGGCGCCGCCTGCGCCCATCAGCGCCGGCAAGAACCAGAAGCTCGTCCGCACGTTGTCCCAAGCCGACCGGGCTCGAGCCGAGCCAGGCATCAGGCAGCCCTTGGCCAGGAGCGCACCCTAGGCGGGTACGATCGAAGTTCATCCCGTTGCGGCGGCAGGGCGTGCGAGGAGATCGGCGCTGGGATCATCATCCGGTGCTAACTCTGGAAGGCCGTGGATGTTGCGCGCGGCCATTTCGGCTTCGTCTTCCGGACGGTCGAAGGACATCGCGCTCTTGCCCGCTCCGCGCCATCAGGACGGCGAGGCCGTGGCACAAGGCTGCGCCAATTGCCCTTGCGTGTAGACACGTCGGGGGACGCCGCTCCCCCGCATCCGAGGATGCACAGATGGCCATGCATCCGCCTTGTTCCTTTGAAGGCGCCGCAGTGCTGCTGCGGGCGGTGCACACGCCCGCAGCAGGGAGTCAGTTCGTCAGTTCCTGCGCCATCGAGAGGTGCTCCTCAAGAGTTGGGAGCGTCTGTGCTGCGAATTCGCGGAGTGCTTCGTCATCGCCGCTCTCGGCATAAGCCTGATGCAGTGCGATCGCCTCTTCGTGAGCCTGAATCTGCAGTGTGCCGTAGAGCGCGTCGAATTCCTCTCCCTCCGCTTCCTGCAGCTGGTCGAGCATTTCCTGGTGTTGTGCTGCCAGCTCAGGCACGGGCGGCTCAAGGCCCGCTTGCTCCACGACGGCCGAGAGTTCACGGGTAGCGGCAGTGTGATCCTCGATCATCTGCTCTGCGAAAACCCGTACCGCCTCATCCTGAGCGCGATCGAGCGCAAGCTGACTCGACTCGATCTCGAAGGTACTCGAGGAAGCGGCGGCCATTACGAACATGTCCGCCGTCATCGGCGCCATGGTGTCAATCTGCACCTCGGAGGCCGAGGTTTGGGCAATGGCCGGAGCGGCGGCGAGCATCGCGCCCACAGCCGCGAGGACGATAAGCCGTTTCATGAAGATCCTCCTTCAAAGAGACCGCTCCTGAGGGGGCGGCGGGACGCTCCTTCGGAAATCGCGCCTCCGAAGGGCCGGCTCCTATGCCGGCCATCAGCGGAACCATTACCCAATGCCTGCGGTTCCGTCCCCAGTTCCCGGAACGGAGGAAAACACGATGGCACAGAAGGACCTGCACAGCCTTTTCCATGATGGGCTGCGCTACACCTACTACGCTGAGCGGAAAATCCTCAGCAACCTGCGCAAGCTCGCCCGCGGCGCACAGTCCGATGAGCTGAAAGAGGGCTTTCGCACTCATAGGGAGGAGACGGAGGACCAGATCGAGCGGCTCCAGCAGCTCTTCGAAATCATCGACAAGCCCGCCCGCGGAAAGACCTGCTCTGCTATCGATGGCATCATCTCTGAGGCGGAGGACGTGCTGGAGGAGTACAAGGACACGCCAGCCCTGGACGCCGGCCTGATTGCGGTGGCCCAAGCCGTCGAGCATTACGAGATCTGGCGCTACGGGACGCTGAAGCGTTGGGCAAACGTGCTCGGGATGGAGGACGCCGCAAAACTGATCGACCAGAACGAGCAGGAAGAGATCAAGACAGACCGAATGCTGACCGAAGCTGCGGACAAGCTGGCCAACGAGAAGGCCGCGGCTGGCGGAGCCGAAGGCAAGTAAGCCCCGAAGTTGTTCCAACGGCAAGAAGAGGCGCCATGGCGCCTCTTCTTCTCTTCGCCCCGCTCATGGACGAGCGCGATCGAACGTTCTCGCCTGTAGGGCCTGCTACATCGTCAGCGCGGATCGGACGATGATCCGCTATCGGTTGCAGCGCGCGCCGGGGCCCTGGACGGGATCGCGGTCGCAAGCCCGCTCGCGAGCGCCGTCGCCTTCACCCCCGAGGCGAACGCACTTCAGGCCTTCGACCGGCTCTCCGGCGAGATCTACGCCTCGACGATGGCAGCCC
>CAYMOD010000262.1:0-3646 GCA_964391945.1 uncultured Rhodobacterales bacterium
CCGTGGTCGAGATCATCGATGCGATGTACCGGGGCGAGATCCGCGGCATGTATGTACAGGGCGAGAACCCGGCGATGTCCGACCCCGATGTCGAACACGCCCGGGCGGCGCTCGCGAAGCTCGACCATCTGGTGGTGCAGGACGTGTTCCTGACCGAGACCGCGAATTTCGCCGACGTGATCCTGCCCGCGAGCGCATGGCCGGAGAAGACCGGCACGGTGACGAATACCAACCGGCAGGTGCAGATGGGCCGCAAGGCGCTCGACTGCCCGGGCGAGGCGCGCGAGGACTGGAAGATCACCATCGACCTCGCCAACCGGCTCGGCCTCGGCTGGACCTACACCCATCCGCGCGAGGTCTTCGCCGAGATGAAGATGTCGATGCGCAGCCTCCAGAACATCACCTGGGACCGGCTGGAGAGGGAGAATTCCGTCACCTATCCCTCGCTCTCGCCCGAGGACCCCGGCCAGTCGGTGGTGTTCGGCGACGGTTTCCCGCGCCGGGCCGGCCGCGCCAAGTTCACGCCCGCCCGCGTCTCTCCGCCGGCGGAGACACCGGATACGGAATATCCCTTCGTGCTCACCACCGGCCGCCAGCTCGAACACTGGCACACCGGTTCGATGACCCGGCGGGCGAGCGTGCTCGACGCGCTCGAACCGGAAGCGACCGCCTCGCTCCATCCCTCGACGCTGCGCAAGCTCGGCGTCGGGCCGGGCGGACGGGTGCGGCTCATCACCCGGCGCGGCGAGATCACGCTCGCTGCGCGCGCCGACCGGGCCATCGCCCCGGACATGGTCTTCGTTCCCTTCGCCTATGTCGAGGCGGCGGCGAACGTCCTGACCAACCCGGTGCTCGATCCCTGGGGCAAGATCCCGGAGTTCAAATACTCGGCCGTCCGGGTCGAGGCGGCGGACCCGGCGATGGCGGCGGAATGACCGCCGCCATTCCGCGCGCACTGGAACATATCCGGTGAAGCGGTATCCGCTGGATATGCCCTAGACGAGGAGCCGCGCGCGCAGTTCCGGGTCCGGCGCCGCGCAGATGTCGGACCGGCCGAACCGCCGCCGGTTCCGGGCGATCCGGCGGTAGAGCCATTCCCGCACCGGCCGCGGCAGCACCCGCATCACGCTCGCGGCCCGGCCCGGCCCGCCGAGGCGCTCGCCGATCCGGATGATCGCCTCCATCCCCGAGACCGCCATCCCGTCCTCGAGGAAGAGCCAGGTCTCCGGGTCCTCCGGCGCGAGGCCGTAATGGCGCACCACCGCCGTGCCGAGCGGCGTGTTGATCGGGCAGATCCGGAACGCGCGCTCCCGGTCGAGCCGGGCGATGATCCGCGCCCCTCCGGTGCAGAGGGCGCAATCCCCGTCCATGAAGGCGATCGGCCCCGTATCGTCGAAACCCGGCACCTCCGGATCGTCACGATAGGAGAAGGGCGGGCGCGCGCGAGGCCTGGCCATGGCGGATTTCCTTCCGGCTGCCCGCTCACCATGACGGGTGGCGGCCCGGAAGAAAACCCCTCAGGCCGGTGCGATGGTCGCCCGTTCGAGCGCCGCCGCGAGCGCCTTCGGAGCGATCGGCTTCGCCAGGTAGTCGTTCATGCCGAGGCCGATATAGCGTTCGCGGTCCCCCGGCATCGCATGGGCGGTGAGCGCGACGACCGGCAGCCGCGCCGCCGGTCCCTCCATCGCCCGGATCGCCCGCACCGCCGCCCTCCCGTCCATGACCGGCATCTCCACGTCCATCAGGACCACATCGAACTGCCCGCACCGCACCGCGTCGAGCGCCTCCGCTCCGTTCGCGGCGGTGACGACCCGGTGGCCCGCGCGCTGGAGCATGGCCGAGACCACCATCTGATTCGTCCGGTTGTCCTCGACGAGGAGCACCGAGAGCGGCCGCTGCACCGTCCGCGCATCCGGATCCGCATCATCGGGCGTGCTGCCCCGCGGCGCCGAGAGCGTCGCGACGAAGATGCTGCCCCGCCCCGCCCCCGCGCTCTCGACCGAGATCGACCCTCCCATCAGGCCGGCGAGCCGCTCCGCGATTGCAAGCCCGCCTCCGGCGCCCTCGGCGGGCAAAGGCGATTGGAAGAGCCGCCGCCCATCCTCCGGATTGATGCCGATGCCGGTATCTTCCACCGTGATCGCGAGATGCGCGGTGCGGGAGACATAGGCGACCTTGACGGCGATCCGTCCCGATTCGGTGAACCTGATCGCGTTGCCGAGAAGAATGACGACGATCCGCCGCAGATGCACCGGATCGCAGATGAGCCAGGCCGGCACCCGCGGCGCGATCTCCACCGCCACCGGCACGCCCTTCGCCCCGGCGATCGGCCGGTAGCGCGCCGCCACCTCCTCGACGAGACGCCCGACCTGGGTGGGGGCTGGCGCGACCGGCATCCGCTCCGCCCCGGATTCGCCGTCCCCGATCCCGTCGAGGATCTCCCGCAGCACCGCCGCCCACGCCCGCGCAACCTCGACGCGCCGCCGCTGGTCCGGGCCGGGCTCCCCCTCGCGCAGCAGATCGAGCATCTCGATCACGCCGCTCAACGGCAGGCGGGCCTCATGAGACATTGCCGCGAAATGACGTGATTCCGCGGCGCGTGCTGCCTCCGCCGCGCCCGCTTTCGCGCGCAGCGCCTTCTCCCGCACGGCATCCTCCGTCATCTCCCGGCAGACGCCGACGATCCGCGCGCTGCCGTCGGAATCGACGATCCGCGCCCCGCTCGCGCGGACGTGGCGGATCTCGCCGCCGGGGAGCAGCAGGCGGAACCGGCTCCGGTACCGCTCCCCGCATGCGACCGCCGCGCGGAGAGCCGGTTCCGCCTCCGCCGCGTCCTCCGGATGCAGCCGCGCGCGCCATTCGTCGGGGTGGTGCCCGGCCTCGCCGGGGCCGAAACCGAAGATCTCGCGCATCCGCCCGTCGCCGGTCAGCACGTCCCGAGCGGGATCGTATTCCCAGGTCCCGATCCCGGCCGCGCCCAACGCAAGCGCGCGCCGGCATGACAGGGCGTCAAGCTCACGCACCCGCTCCTCGAGGGCCGCGATCCGGCGCTGCCGCCGCCCGACGAGCGCGAGCAGCCCGATCACCGCGCCGCCAAGGCCGAGCCCCACCGCCCCGGCGAGCCAGCCGGCATCCAAACCGCCCGCCCAGGCCACCGCGCCCGCGCCGGCGAGGAGCGCCACGAGTCCGAGCGGCAGCAGCAGGCGCGGCACCCGCCCGCGCGGCCCGGCAGGACGGGACATGGCGGAAAACGGGAGAGCGCCCCCCGGAGCCGGAGGTGCTGCCCCTCCTGCTTGGGCTCCGGCAGACGGGTCCGGCGGCCCCTGTGCTCCCCGAGGGCCAATCTCCCCCTCCGCGCCGGAGGGATCATCGCCACCTTCCCGCCTCACCGGCCGGGCATCCCCGGCACGAGGCGTTTCAGCGCCCATTCGGCCGCGTCCCGCACCGTCGCATCCCCGTCATGCGTGAGCCGCGCCGCCACCTCCGCAAGCCGCACGTCATCAGAATTGCCGATCGCATAGAGCACGTTCCGCACCATCCGGTTGCGGCCGATCCGCTTGATCGGCGAGCCGGCGAACACCTCCCGGAACCCGGCATCGTCAAGCGAAGCCAGATCCGCGAGTCGCGGCGCCCGAAGCTCCGCCCG
>CAYMOD010000263.1:0-3640 GCA_964391945.1 uncultured Rhodobacterales bacterium
CACTCTCCCGTCCGAGAGGGCCTCGACCACGGCCTTCAGCCGCTTGACGTAACCGCCATGGTCGGCGCCGAGCACGTCGATGAGCTCGTCATAACCGCGCGAGACCTTGTCCCAGTGATAGGCGATGTCGGGGGCGAAATAGGTCCACGAGCCGTCCGACTTCTTCACCGGCCGGTCGACGTCGTCGCCGAAGGCGGTGGAACGGAAGAGCGTCTGCTCGCGCGGCTCCCAGTCCTCGGGCACCCTGCCCTTCGGCGGTTCGAGGACGCCGGTGTAGAGAAGGCCCTTCTCCTCGAGCGCCGCGAGCGCCTTTTCGATCGCGCCGGTGCCGTAGAGGGATTTCTCGGAGAAGTAATGGTCCATCTCGACGCCGAGAAGCGCGAGATCCTCGCGGATGCTCGCCATCATCGCGTCGGCGGCGAAGTCGCGGAACTCGGGGAGCCATTCGGATTCGGGCCTGCCGACCAGGGCGCGGCCGTGACGCTCCGCGAGCGCTTCGCCCACCGGGACGAGGTAATCGCCGGGATAGGTGCCTTCGGGGAAGGCCACCTCCTCGCCCAAGGCTTCGAGATAGCGGAGATAGACCGAGCGCGCGAGCGTCTCGACCTGTCCGCCGCCGTCGTTGATGTAGTATTCGCGCGTCACTTCGTACCCTGCGAAGGCGAGGAGGCCAGCGAGCGCATCGCCGAAGACCGCGCCGCGCATGTGGCCGACATGCATCGGTCCGGTCGGGTTGGCGGAGACGAATTCGACGTTGACGCGGCGCCCGGCGCCGATCTCGGAGCGGCCGAAATCGCGGCCATGGCCGAGGATCTTCGGGATCACCGCCAGCCAGACGGCGGGATCGAGCCGGAGGTTGAGGAAACCAGGACCGGCAACCTCGGCCGCGGCAACGCGCGGATCGGCGCGGAGCCGTTCGGCAAGCAGGGAGGCGATATCGCGCGGCTTCATGCCCGCAGGACGGGCGAGCACCATCGCCGCGTTCGTCGCCATGTCGCCATGGGCGGGATCACGCGGCGGCTCGACGGTCACGGCGGCAAGATCGAGCCTTTCCGGCAAGCGCCCCTCCCGGCCAAGCGCGTCCAGCGCCTCCACCACCATCGCCCTGGTTTCGCCGAAGAGGTCCATGGGGTCGTCTCCTTCGCAGCCCGCGGGGCCCCCTTAACCGCTCAGGGGCGAGGGGGGAAGAGCCGCAGCCATGGCGCATTCGGACAGCCAGGCGGAACAAGAAGCCCCCGGCTGCGCTTTCGTCTGGATGGTGGCGAGTGATCCGTATGAAGGCCCGTGCGGGCGGGCGGCGGCCGCGTTGCTGGCAATCGCATGTCTCGCCGGACCGGCGGCGGCGCAGCTTCGGCCGATGCCGCGGCCCGATGTGCTGCCGCTTGCGGTCGCGGAGCGGCCGATGCCGCGACCGGACGGGCTCGGGTCCGAGCCAGGGGAAGCGGCTCCTGCCGCTGCGGAGGACAGGGCAGAGCCACCGGGAGCGGCGGCGGAGCCGGAGGCGCCGGTGATCGGGCCTGCCCTTGCCGAGAGGGTCGCGGCTACGCTCCGGGCCGAGGCGGCGGCGGAAGCGGCCGCACACCGGGCGGTGGGGCGGCTATGGCTCGCGGAGCGGGGGCCGCCCTGCGGCGAGGCGGGTGTCGAGGGCGAGCGCGTCGAGCCGGTGACGGGCGCCGGGGAATGCGGCATCGACCGGCCGGTGCGGGTGGAGCGGATCGCGGGCGTCACGCTCGATCCGGCGCCGGTGCTCGACTGCCGGCTGGTGAAGGCACTCGGGGAATGGCTGGCGGAGCGCGCGACGCCTCTTTTCGCCGCGGACGGCGCAGCGCTCGAAGGACTCGGGATTGCGGGCGGCTATGTCTGCCGCGGGATCAACTACGACGACGAAGGCGATATTTCGGAGCATGGCCGCGGGCTTGCGATCGACATCGCCCGGTTCGAGCGGGCGGACGGCAGCACGATCGCCGTGCTCGACGGCTGGGGAAGCGCGGATAGCGGGATGCTGCTCGCCCGTCTGCACGGGGACGCTTGCGGGATCTTCGGAACCGCGCTCGGGCCGGAAAGCAACGCCTGGCATCAGGACCATTTCCACTACGACGCCGCCGGGCGGCGCCGGGCCTATTGTCCGGAGGGATACGTGGCGGAAGAGGACGAAGAGCAGGAGGAGGGCGACCAGAGTGCTTTCTAATCCGACTGCATCGGACCGGGCGCTCCATCTTGCTGAGCGGTCACGATTTCCGGGTCAGCAGGGGAGTCCATCTGCTTCGAAATCGCTCTAAACCCGCCCCTGCCCCTCAGGTGCCGACGTCGGGCGTCGTGCCCATGCCGGCCTGGTCCTCGGTGAGCACGACGACGCGGGCGCCCGGATCGACGCGCTCGTAGAGGTCGATGGCGTCGTGGTTGTAGAGGCGGATGCAGCCGGCGGAGACGGCGCGGCCGACCGACCACGGGGCGTAGGTGCCGTGGATGCGGTAGAGCGTGTCGCGGCCGTTCCGGTAGAGGTAGAGCGCGCGGGCGCCGAGCGGATTCTCGAGCCCGCCCTCCATCCCCGAGGCCCAGGGCTCGTAGAGGTCGGGCTCCTCGCGCAGCATCCTGGGCGTCGGGGTCCAGCCCGGCCATTCGCGCTTGAAGGCGACATTGGCGCGGCCGGCGAACTGGCGGCCCAGCTCGCCGACGCCGACCCGGTAGCGGATGGCGCGGTCATCCTCGAGCACGAAATAGAGGAACAGGTCCCAGGGATCGACGACGATGGTGCCCGGAGGCTCGTCGGTCACGTAGGGCACGATCTGGCGGCGGTTCCGCGGATCGGCGAGATATTGGTTGGGAATCGCCGGGATCACGAAATCGCCATCGGCGCGGGAAGCGTACATCGCCCGGGTGTCGCGATCGACCGACAGCGCCGTCCAGGTCCCCCCGGGTCCACCCGCGCAGGCGGCGGCAAGGAGCATCGCCGCGAGGACGAGCGGACGGATGGAGCCGGGACGGACGGGAATCGGCATGGCTGCTCCTTCGCTGGCGACCCACCAGTGGCAACCATCGATGGCACGAGTATTCCGCCGCGTGAAGCCCGTGCTGCGGCAGTTCGGCGGCAGGTGTTGCCGATGGGTCGAGGCGGCATTCAGCTCCGGACCATCGGATCGGTGAGCTTGCGATGCTCCTGGAGCGCGAATCGATCGGTCATGCCGGCGATGTAATCGGCCACCGTGCGGGCGCGGGCGGTCTCGTCGGGACCGGCGATGGCCGACCATTCATCGGGCATGAGCTGGGGATGCTCGAAGAAGAGCTCGAAGAGCTCACGCACGACAAGGGCCGCCTTTCGCCGCATCCGCTGCACCGTCCAGTGCCGGTACATGCGGTGAAAGAGGAAGGTGCGGATCCGCTTCAGCTCGGAGAAGGTCGCGTCCGAGAAGCGGATCACCGGTGCCTCGAGCGCGCGCACGGCCTCCGCCCCCTCGGGCCGCGCCGTGGCGAGGCGGGCCCCGGCGGTGGCGAGCACGTCCTCGACCAGGAGGCCGAAGAAGCGCCGCAGCGCCTCGTGCTCGCGCCGGGCAGGCGCGAGGCCGGGCCAGCGGGCATCGCCGGTGGCGATACAGGGGCCGATGAGCGGCAGTTCCCTGAGGTCGCCCATGGTGAAGAGCCC
>CAYMOD010000264.1:0-3635 GCA_964391945.1 uncultured Rhodobacterales bacterium
GGTCGGCAGCGCCTGAGGAGCTTGCACGATGACCACTGCACCCACACCCGAGCTTGACGCTCCCGCAACCGAGACTTCGGTCGAGGTCGATCCGATCACCCTGCAGGTGGTCCGGGGCGCCCTCGAGACTATTGCCGAGGAGATGGGCCACGTCCTCTACCGCATGTCCTTCTCGTCGATTATCCGCGAGAGCCAGGACCTCGGCGCCGGCCTGTTCGACACCGACTTCAACACGCTCTGCGAGTCGGAATCGACGCCGATGCACATCGGCTCGATCCCTGGCTACCTGCGCGGCATCAAGGAGACGATCGAGGACGGCGAGTGGTACGAGGGCGACATCGTCGTCCACAACCACCCGTACTTCGGGGCGAGCCACACCCCCGACTTCGCCATCGTCGCGCCGGTGTTCTACAAGGGCCGCCTCGTCGGCTTCGCGGCCAACACCGCGCACCACGTCGACATTGGCGCGGCGACCCCGGGGCTCATCATCGACGTGCCCGACGTCTACGCCGAGGGCATGCTCTTTGCCGGCACCAAGCTCTACCGCAAGGGCGAGCCGAACCAGGCGATGTGGAACTACATCCGCTACAACTCCCGCGCCGCCGGCCAACTCGTCGCCGACATCGAGGCGCAGGTCGCCTCGGCCCGGCTCGGGGCGAGGCGGTTCATCGAGCTGATTGAAAAGTACGGCGAGGGCATGGTCTTCGGTGCGGCCAACCAGCTCATGGATTATTCCGAGCGGCTGATGCGCCAGCGGATCGCCGAGATCCCCGACGGCGACTATGTCGCCGAGGGCTGGCTCGACGACGACGGCCGCAACCGCGACCAGCAGCTGAAGGTGAAGGTCACGGTACGAGTCAAGGGCGACGGCGTGGAAGTGGACCTGACCGGCTCCGCCGACCAGACCCCGACCGCCTACAACGTGCCTTTCGAGGGCTCGACCAAGGTCGCCGCCTACTGCGCCTTCCGCAAGCTGCTGCTCGACGCCGTGACCTCGGACGTGCGCGCGCCCTCGAATGAAGGCTCGTTCCGCCCGGTGAAGGTGACGGCCCCGCTCGGCTCGATCTTCAATCCGAAGGCGCCCGCCTCCGCCGAGGCGCGCTTCACCCAGTGCAACCGGATGATCGACCTCATCCTGCAGGCGCTCGCCCCGGTCCTGCCGGAACGGGTGATCGCCGGCAGCTCTGCCTCGATCTCCTTTGCCGCCTACTCGGGGGTGCGGCCCTCAGGCGACTACTGGGTGTTCCTCGAGGTGAACGAGGGTGCCTACGGCGGCCGGCCGCGGTCGGACGGGCCGGATTCAATCGACAACCTGATGGCCAACACGCGGAACAACCCGCTTGAGGATCTGGCAATGCACCTGCCGATGATCTGCGACCGCTACGAGCTCCGCGACGACGAGCCACCGGGCGCCGGCCAGTACCGCGGCGGCATCGGCGTCATCAAGGCGCAACGGGTGCTGACACCCGGCTTCATCACCCACGAATCCGAGCGCCACACTGACGCGCCTTGGGGCATCTTCGGCGGCGGGGAGGGCAAGGTCGGCAAATGCCTCGTCTACAACACCAAGAAGTCCGACCAGGTAAAGGAGATGCCCTCGAAATTCTCGGGCTTCGCAGTCGAGGCGAACGACGTGATGGCCTACTACAGCCCGAACGGCGGTGGCTATGGCTCACCGCTGAAGCGGCCGGCGCGCAAGGTGCTCGAGGACGTGCTCGACGGCTTCTACTCCGCGGAGCACGCGCGCGAGGCCTACGGGGTCATCGTCGATGTCGACGCCGAAACCGTGGACGCCGCCGCCACCGAGGCGCTCCGGTCGCGCATGAAGGCGGAAGGCTGAGCGAACGTCCTAAGTGGCGTCTTCATTCAGGCGAGCCAGATCATTGCACGGGCGAGTGCGGCGAAGCTTCGGAAGGAATGGACTGTTTTCTCGCAACGCAGGGAGATTCGCCGGAAGTAATTGATCCAGTTGAAGACACATCCGACGAGGTGGCGCTCCTTGTCGAGCGTCCAGTCGATGGGTCTGGCGCCGCTGCGGGTCGGATTCTGCCTGATCTGCGCGCTGCTCCCGAGGGTCCGCCTCGAGCGTGACCGGCGCAGCTCCTGGGCGCGGACGGCGGCGGGGCGGGTCTCCATCGCGGGCAGACGCCTCGGCGAGGCTGAGCAGGCGCTGTGCGGCGGTGTGCGTGCCGCCGACGGCGGCGACGAGATCGGCGGCCATCGGCCATCGAGTCGGGCAGCGGCTCGTGGGTGCGCGGGTTGCGCCCGGCGTGGCGCTCGAAGACGCGCGGGTCCAGGCTGAGCGGGATCGGCGGCAGCTTGCGGGTCATGCGTCGGGCCTCGTCTGAAGCTGGCGGAAGTTGCGGCCAGTGCGCTCCAGCATGCGCTGATCGAAGGTCCGCGGCGCCAGCGCGTCGGCGGCGATGGCCGGGCTCGCGGAGACGGCGGGCGTCGTGGATCTCTTTCCGCGACAGGCCGAGATCTGAGATGGTTGGTTCAAGGTTCCCGTTCGGGACCTTGAAATTGCGCCCGCCGCTTGTGGGACAGACCGAGGTCGGCGGCGGTGGGTGTAAGTTCTCCACGGGAACTTACACTGCCGAGGTCGGCGGCGGTAGCGGGGAAAAGACGTTCCCATCTGGAACATCTTTTTTAGGTCCGCGCTGCCCGTGCCCAGCCACCTCGTTACCTTTCGTAACGAGGTCCGATCTCGCGCCAGCCTGCCCCACCTCACCTCTTGCTTGCACGGCGTCGTATTCGTCGGCGAGCCGGCAAGGGGCGAGGTCGCATCCCGAGGGGACGAACGTTCCGGAAAGGAACATTCGCCCGCCCGGCCCCCGGCCGCCGACCTCAGCCTGCAGCCGGTGCGCGGCGGCGCTGGCCCGTTAACCATGTTTGGCGCATAACACGCCTTATGTGTTATGGCCCCGGCGCAACCCGCACATCATTCCTTTGAAATCACTGGATAATGTTTCCAGCCATAACCCTGGGGTGAATGGATTGCGCACCAAGCATGACTCCCGTCGCGATGCGCACAGTTATCAGCAGACGATCGTGCGTGGGTTGCGCAGAGGCGGGCGCGGGCTGAGCGCCGGCCGCCCTTTTTAGGGGTGTCAAATATGCCCGCGCGGCGTCCGTTGTTCCCCGACGTCGGGGAACTTGGTGGAGATCGCCGACCGCTGGCGCCATCTCGCCGGGATCCGCGACCCCGCCTTTCGGGTGGAAAAAAACGAACCCGGTCCCCCCATTCCCCAGTTGCGGGCGTGGGGAAATCCCCCACGCCGCTCACGCCTTCCGCCACCGCGTCGATCAGCCGCGACCACCACGACGCAGACGCCCGCCGACGCGCTCGGATGGAGCCGTGGTCGCGTGTCCCAGTTCGCCATGATGAAGGATATCGCGGCGGAAGCGTGGGACATCGTTGCCACAACATTGCGCGACACCGGTCTGCCACAGGAAAGCGACGGTGTGGCAAAGGGTGCCACAACTGTGGCATTCACCGAGGGCTTGCTCCGCAACATCGTCGCGCTCCGCCCCGACCAGCAGGTGGATCTCGTCCGCCGCCTCGCGCGCTGGCGCCACGTGGCCCGCTCACGCCTTCCGCCACGCCTCGATCAGCCGCGACCACCACGACGCAG
>CAYMOD010000265.1:0-3622 GCA_964391945.1 uncultured Rhodobacterales bacterium
GCTGATCCGGATCGGGGAGGACTCGTTCGGCGCGGTGCTGTCCCACACCGGCCACTCCGCCTTGTAGCCGCCGGGTGGGGCCGGTTATCGTCCGGCACAACAGAAATGAGGTTCCGCCGATGCTCCGTTTTGCCGATGCAGCCATCGATTCCGTGCCGCTCCACGCCATCGCTGCCGAGGCGCTCGAGACTTGGCTCGCAGGCCGTGACCCGGCCGAACGGGAGTGGTTCAGCGCGCTCGATTTTCGCGCGAAACCCGGTGAGGCGGTGTTCTGGCCGGGACCGATGGGGCGGCCAGCAGGCGCGGCCCTCGGGCTCGGCTCCGAGATCGAGCGCCGACGCGAGCGGTTCACCCTCGCCGCCGGCGCCGCAAAACTGCCGGCCGGAACGTATCGGCTCGAGGAACCGGATACCGTACCATCGCTGGCGGCGGAGGCCCTTGGCTGGCTGCTCGCCGGCTACCGGTTCGAGCGTTACCGTGACCACGAGAGCCGGCCCGGGCGGCACCTCATCGCGCCCGACGGCATCGATGCCGCGCGGATCGAGGCGATCGCGAACGCCGTCGCCTTCGGGCAGGACCTGATCAACACCCCAGCCTCCGACATGGGACCGGAGACGCTCGAAGCCGCGGCGCGCGACCTTGCCGGAACCTTCGGCGCGCGCATCGTGACGGTGGCGGGTGAGGCGCTCACACGCGACTTCCCGATGATCCATGCCGTCGGGCGGGCGGCAACGCGCCCGCCCCGGCTGATCGATCTCACCTGGGGACCCGCCGACGCGCCGAAGGTGACGCTGGTCGGCAAGGGGGTCTGTTTCGACACCGGCGGGCTCAACATCAAGCCCGGCGCCTCGATGGGTCTGATGAAGAAGGACATGGGCGGGGCCGCCACCGCGCTCGCGCTTGCGCGGATGGTGATGGCGCTCGACCTGCCGCTGCGGCTCCGGGTGCTGATCCCAGCGGTCGAGAACGCGATCGCGGGCGACGCGATGCGGCCGGGCGACATCCTCCGCAGCCGCAAGGGGCTGACGGTCGAGGTCAACCATACCGATGCCGAAGGACGGCTCGTCCTCGCCGACGCGCTCGCGCTCGCGGACGAGGAATCGCCTGATCTCGTCATCAGCCTCGCAACGCTCACCGGTGCGGCGCGGGTAGCCCTCGGTCCCGACCTGCCGCCCTTCTTCACCGATGACGCGGGATTTGCCGAAACTCTCGCCGGCGCCGCGGAGGCCGTCGCCGATCCGCTCTGGCGGCTGCCATTCTGGGATCCCTACGAGGCGGAGATCGAACCCGGCATCGCCGATCTCGACAACGCGCCCTCGGGCGGCATGGCCGGCGCGATCACCGCTGCCCTCTTCCTGCGCCGCTTCGTCGCCGCGCCCTATCTCCATCTCGACGTCTACGGCTGGACCCCGAAGCCGAAACCCGCCCGGCCGAAGGGCGGCGCGATCCAGGGCGCGCGCGCCATCCTCGCGGCGCTGGAGGCCCGGTTTTGCCGGAGCTGAGCCGGTTCGCGTCCCGCCTCCTGCCGGCGCGTCCCGACCTTGCCGCATGCGGCCTCGAGGGCCGGGTGATGGCGCCCCGCTATGCCGAAGGTGAGCGGCGGAGCGTGACGGCGCCGCTTCTTGATCTCGCCGCGACGCCCGACCGGAACGCAGAGCGCGCCACCCAGCTCCTCCATGGCGAGGTCTTCACCGTCTATGACGAAGCCGACGGTTTCGCCTGGGGGCAGTCCGCGGCCGATCATTATGTCGGCTATGTCGACGCGTCGGGCCTCGGGCCGTCGCTCCCCGACGAAGGCAGGACCATCACCGCGCTTCTCGCCCATGTCTATCCCGCGCCCGACATCAAGCGCCGGCCGCGCGCCGCCCTGCCCTTCGGCGCGCGGGTCGCGGTCGCGGCGGAGGAAGGCGGCTTCACGCGCCTCGCCGACGGCGGATTCCTGTCCTGCGCAGCACTCGTGCCACGCTCCGACGATTTCGTCACCGCCGCCATGCGTTTCCTCGGCGCGCCTTATCTCTGGGGCGGGCGGAGCGTGCTCGGGCTCGATTGCTCGGCGCTGGTGCAACTTGCGCTCGCGGCGGTGGGCACCGCGGCGCCGCGCGATTCGGACATGCAAGCCGCGCTCGTGGGCGAGGCACTGCCGCCCGACGCCGCGCCCGAACCGGGCGATCTCCTGTTCTGGAAGGGCCATGTCGGCATCGTCGCCGGCGAGGACACGCTTCTTCATGCCAACGCCCGCGCAATGGCGGTAACACGCGAGCCGCTCGGCCCGGCGATCGCCCGGATCGAGGTCGAGGGCGGCGGGCCGGTGATCGCGCAGCGTCGGGGCGCCGACCGGCAACCCGCCTGGCCGCCCTGCACTGTCCCCGCCCCCTGTACTGCGCCTGTTCCTTGAGCGTCCGTTCCCCGGGCGCCTCACCCGCCTTCCCATCCACGCGCCCCCGGGCCAAGGTCGCCCAGCGCATACAGTGACCGGACCGGCCATGGATCCCGATACCCGTTTCGTCCGCCGCCTGATCCTCCTCACGCTCGCCGCCGTGGCCCTGCTCGCGGTCTGGGGCCTCCTGCCGCTCGTGCAGGACGCGCTCCGGCCGCCGGCGGAGCCGCGGCTCGTGACCGCGCGCGGCGACCTCGCGGCGGACGAGACGGCGACGATCGCACTCTTCGAACAGGCAAAGCCCAGCGTCGTCTTCATCACCACCGAGGCCGAGGCACTCGATCCCTTCACCCGCAACGTCTTCGCCGTGCCGCGCGGTACCGGCTCCGGTTTCGTCTGGGACGAAGCGGGGCACATCGTCACCAATTTCCACGTGATCGAGGGCGCCACCGGCGCGAGCGTGCGTCTCGCCGATGGACGGACCCTGCCGGCGCGGCTGGTCGGGGCCGATCCGCGCAACGACCTCGCGGTGCTCCGGATATCCACGAACGAGAACCCGCCGCCCCTCACTCTCGGTGCAAGCGGCATGCTTCAGGTCGGGCAGAAGGTCTTCGCGATCGGCAACCCGTTCGGCTTCGACTTCACGCTGACGACCGGCATCGTCTCGGCGCTCGGCCGCGAACTGCCGGGGCGGCGCGGTCTGACGATCCGCGGCCTGATCCAGACCGACGCCGCGATCAATCCCGGCAATTCCGGCGGGCCGCTCCTCGACAGCGCCGGGCGGCTGATCGGCGTCAACACCGCGATCTACAGCCCCACGGGCGGCAGCGCCGGCATCGGCTTCGCGGTGCCGGTCGATACCGTGAACCGGGTGGTGCCGCAGCTGATCGCGACCGGCCGCTACGCGCCGCCGGCGCTCGGCGTCGAGGTCGACCCCCAGATCAACGCCATCGCCGCTTCGCAGGGCATCGAAGGCGTACTGGTGCTCGGGATCGTGCCGGGCTCCCCGGCCGAAGCGGCGGGACTCGAGCCCGCGCGCTTCACCCGCGACGGCCGCATCCTGCCGGGCGACATCATCGTCGGCATCGACGGGACCGAAATTACCTCGGTCGAGGATCTCCTCGTGACACTCGAGACGCGGGAGATCGGCGAACGGGTGGAGGTCCACATCCTCCGCGACGGCGGCCGCACAAGCCTCGAAATCCCGCTCACCTCCGGCGGCTGATCTGTGCGTCTTGCCAATTG
>CAYMOD010000266.1:0-3603 GCA_964391945.1 uncultured Rhodobacterales bacterium
GAGATCGCGGGCCTCGGACCGCTCAGCCAGGGCGAGAAGGCGGTGCTGGCGGTGTTCCTGTCGGCCGCCTTCCTCTGGGTGGTGCCGGGGCTCGTCGCCAATATCCCCGGGGTCTCGATCGGCGCCTTCGGCAATCTCGACGATACCGCGATCGCGGTCGCGGCGGGGATCGCGATGTTCATCATCCCCGCCCGCGGCCGGCGCGAGATGGTGCTGGAGTGGAAGGACGCGGAGAACGGGCTGCCCTGGGGGGTGCTCCTCCTCTTCGGCGGCGGCCTCAGCCTGGCGAGCGCGGTGGCCGGAACCGGGCTCGATGGCTGGTTCGGCGCCCAGGTCGAGGGGTTGGGCGCGCTGCCGATCGTGCTCCTCGCCGGCGCGGTGGTGACGATCGTGATCTTCCTCACCGAGGTCACCAGCAACACCGCCACTGCGGCAACCTTCATCCCGGTCCTTGGCGGAGTAGCGCTCGGGATCGGTGCCGATCCGATGACGCTGCTGATCCCGGCGACCCTCGCCGCGAGCTGCGCCTTCATGCTGCCGGTCGGCACGCCTCCGAACGCGATCGTCTTCGGGACCGGCTATGTCACCATCGCCCAGATGGCGCGGGGCGGGTTCCTGCTGAACATCCTCGGGATCGTGCTGATCACCGGCATCTGCTACCTGCTGGGCGGGTTCGCGCTCGGCCTCGAGTTCTGAGGCCGGTCAGGGCGCCGGACCCTGGCCGGGCGCGGCGGCGATCCACCATGCGGGCTCGGCGCGGGCGAGCGCGGCGGCGGCGGCTTCCGCTTCGGCGCGGGCGGCGAAGAGGCCGAAACAGGTGGCGCCCGAACCCGACATCCGCGCAAGCCGGCATCCCGGGAGGGAGGCGAGGGCGACGAGGACGGCCCCGATCGCCGGTTCCAGCACCCGCGCCGGCGATTCGAGGTCGTTGCGGGTCGCAAGCCTGAGCCAGTCGAGGAAGGCATCGGTCGAGGAGCGCGCGGGAAGCTCCTCCGGCAGCGGCGGGTTGGCGCGGTCCGTCAGCGCCGCGAAGACCGCGGGCGTCGGCACCGGCCGGCCGGGATTGACAAGCACGATCCAGAACGGCGGCAGATCGGCCGGCGTCAGAATCTCGCCGATGCCACGCATCCGGAGCGGGCGCGAGAAGAGGCAGGCGGGGATGTCCGCGCCGAGTGCCGCTATTGTCCCGGCCGGCGGCAACGGCAGGTCCCAGAGCCGGGAGAGCAGCCGGAGCGTCGCGGCGGCATCGGCCGAGCCGCCGCCGATCCCGGCCGCGACCGGCAACGCCTTGACCAGCCGGAGCGCCGCGCCCCTGCTCCCGCTCTCCCCCCCGTGCAGCGCGCCGGCATCATCGCGCCCCGGCGGCGCGCCGGCGTCATCGCGCCCGGGCTGCACGTCCGCTCCTTCGCGCGCGAGCAGCGCGGCGGCGCGCAGGACGAGGTTGCCGGGACCGGGGTCGATCGTCGCCGCGAACGGCCCTTCGACGGCGAGGGAGACCTCGGGCGCCGGCGCGGCGAAGAGCGTATCGCCGAGATCGGGGAAGCAGACGATACTGTCGAGAAGGTGGTAGCCGTCAGCGCGACGGCCGGTGACATGCAGGGCAAGATTGACCTTGGCGGGCGCCCGCTCGACCTCCGCCGCCCCGAACCCGCTCAGCCTCCCTGTCCGGAGCTTCGGCCGCCGGCCTCCTCCGCGCCGGAGCCGCCCGCGGTCGCCGCCGGTCCGGTCCCGGATGCCTCCTCTTCCGCGAGCACCGCGTCGAGCCCGACCTCGAGCTTGCGCCGGATCCGGTCCATGTCGAGGTCGTCGGCCGGGCCGAAGGAGAGGGCGCGGCTCCACTGGAACCGTGCCTCGCGCTTGCGCCCGACCATCCAGAGCACGTCGCCGAGATGGTCGTTGAGAACCGCGTCGGTCGGCAGGAGCTCGACCGCGCGCAGCATGTGCGGCAGCGCCTCCTCGTAGCGGCCGAGGCGGTAGAGCACCCAGCCCAGCGAATCGATGATGTAGCCGTCGTCGGGCTCGCTCGCGACCGCGCGTTCGATCATGTCGAGCGCCTCGTCGAGGTTGCGGCGCTGCTCGACGAGACTGTAGCCGAGGTAGTTGAGGACCAGCGGCTGTTCGGGTTCGAGTTCGAGCGCGCGGCGGAAATCGGCCTCGGCCCGCTCCCATTCGCCCGCCCGTTCCCAGGCGATGGCACGGGCGTAGAAGACCGGCCAGTGGACCGGCGCCGGCTCCTCCCCGATCAGTTCGATCGACCGGCTGTAGGCGGCGGCGGCCTCCTCGTAACGCTCCGCAACCCGGAGTGCGTCGCCGAGGGCGGAATGGACCTCGATCGTGTCGGGATGGCGCTCGGCCAGGGCCTGGAGCGTGGCGATGCCCGCCTCCGGATCGCCGGCCGCGCGCTGGGTGGCGGCGCGGCGGAGCTCGGCGGTGACGGACCAGACGGAAGCCTCGGGGACATCGGCGAGCGCCTCCGTCGCGAGTTCGAACTGGCCGTGGCGCGCGAGGATCTCGGCGGCGAGCAGGCTCGCGCGCGTGAGGTCGGGCCGGATCAGCCCGGCAAGCCGGGCGTAGATCAGCGCGAACCGGTCGGAATCCTCGGTATTGAGCGCGGTGGCGAAGGTGAGAAACGCCTCGGCCGCGCCGTGCGAGGGGCGGCCGACGACGGAGAAGGGCACGTCCTCGCCGGATTCGAGGCGGCGGCGGAGATCAAGGAGCGCGAGATCGGGAAGGCCGGCGTCGAGGATCTCGTCGAGGCGGGCGATCGCGTCTTCCTCGCGGCCGAGCTGGGCGAGGACCTCGGCATGGGCGATGACCGCCTCGCGTTCGAGCGGCAGCGGTTCACTGCCGCCGGCGAAGGTGGCCTCCGCCGAGACGAAATCACCAGCGAGCGCGAGAGCCAGCGCCTTGTGATACTGGCCGTAGGCACTGATGAGTTCGTTGTCGTCGAGCGCATCGAACCGCGCCCGCGCCGCCTCGAAATCCTCGCGGCCGACGGCGATCCAGCCGGAGACGAGGCCGTCGAGCAGCGGATTGAGCCCCAGCGTCTCCGCGCTGAGGAGTTTCGCCGCCGCGGCATAGTCACCGCGGCCGAGCGCGTCGGCGCCGAGCACGAGGCCGGCGATCTGGTTGTCGGGCATCGCCTCCGCGAGGGCGCCCGCAAGCGCCAGTGCCTCCTCGAGATCCCCCGCGGCGATCCGCGCGACGACCGTGTCCTGCATCAGGCCGACGTTCTTCGGATCGCGGGCGAGGGCGCGGGCGTAATACCTGGCCGCGGCCGCATAGTCGTTGCGGAAGTCGGCCTGCATCGCCGCGAGATAGGGGCCGGCAAGCCCCTGCGCCCCGGCTGCCGCCGGCAGCAGCGCCGCCCCGGCAATCAGAAGCGCGAGCACCGCGGTACGGAGCCTCGATTTCAACCGGTCGGGCAAGCGTGCGCTCCTCTCGGGCGGCTCAGGGCGTGACGGTAGGCGTCCGCACGGCGACTGGCAATCGCCGCGAGTGCGCAGAATGTCACATGTTCGGGTAGTTCGGCCCGTCCCCGCCCTGCGGCGTCGTCCAGTCGATGTTCTGCGACGGGTCCTTGATGTCGCAGGTCTTGCAGTG
>CAYMOD010000267.1:0-3586 GCA_964391945.1 uncultured Rhodobacterales bacterium
AAACGGCCAGAAGGGCCAGTTCGCCCAGGCGAACTACTCGGCTTCGAAGGCCGGCGACATCGGCTTCTCCAGGGCGCTGGCCCAGGAGGGCGCGCGCAACAACATCACGGTGAACGTGGTGGCGCCCGGCTACATCGCCACCGAGATGGTGATGGCGGTGCCCGAGAAGGTCCGCGAGTCGATCATCGCCCAGATCCCGGTGGGGCGCCTCGGCGAGGCGGACGAGATCGCGCGCTGCGTCGCCTTTCTTGCCGCGGACGACGCGGGCTTCATCACCGGCTCAACCATTTCCGCGAACGGCGGCCAGTTCTTCTCCTGAACTGATCGCGATTGCCGGACGATGCGGGCCGCCTTCGGGCGGCCCGTCTGATGCCGATGCGTCACCTGCCGATGCGTCACCGCCGCCGGAACGGGCACAGGATCGGTTTCCATCACTCGATCACCACGCCCCGGCGCCGTCGATGGCAGCGCCCCCCGGCCCCGCCACCCTGCGCTGCCAGGCGCTTGGTTGCGACGACTGCCACGATCGGTTAGTGAGCGGCCGCAGCCAGAGTGGAGGCTTTGATGCGAATCGGGATTCTTGAGACAGGCCAGGTTTCGGAGGACCTCAGGGTTCGACATGGCGATTTTCCGGCAATGTTCGCGCGCCTTCTCGGCGCGGTCGATCCCGGTCTCGATTTTTTCACCGTGAGCGTCGTGTCCGACGCGATGCCGGCCGCACCCGACGAGGCCGATGGCTGGGTCATCACCGGTTCTGAGCACGGCGTCTACGATGACCTGCCGTGGATCGAGCCCATGAAGGCCTTTCTCCGCCGGTGCCTCGCGGAGCGCGTGCCGGTGGTCGGCATCTGTTTCGGCCACCAGATCCTCGCAGAAGCAATGGGGGGCCGGGTCGAGAAATCGAGCAAGGGCTGGACGCTCGGCGTGCAGGACTACGACGTCGCCTATCGCCCCGGCTGGATGACCGACCTGCCCGACCATTTCTCCGTCGGCGCGATGCACCAGGACCAGGTGATCGAAAAGCCGGAGGGGGCGACCATCCTCGCCCGCTCGCCTTCCTGCCCCTATGCCGCCCTCGCCTACGGCGATCCGGAGGCTCCGCTCGCGGTGACGGTTCAGCCGCATCCGGAATTCACCGCCGAGTTCTTCGACGCCCTGATCGAGGCCCGCACCGGTGACGTCCTCCCCGAGGCGCTCGCGGCCGAGGCGCGCGCCTCCCTTGGTCGACCGGTGCATAGCGCGGAATGGGCGCACCGGATCGTCGATTTCCTGCGCTGCGCGGCCGTGGAGCGCGCCAGCGCCTGAATGCCGGCAGGCCGCGCGACCCTCATCGGCTTCGGAGCGGTCCTCCTCTGGGCGCTGCTCGCGCTCCTCACGGTGCGCGCGGGGCCGGTGCCGCCCTTCCAGCTTGCGGCCCTCTGCTTCACCATAGGCGGTTTCGTCGGGCTTGCATGGATGCTGGCGAACGGCAGCGGCTTCCGCCGGCTCCGGGGCGTGCGTCCGGCTGTCTGGGTGGTCGGCATCACCGGCATCTTCGGCTATCACTTCGCCTATTTCACCGCGCTCGCCAACGCACCGGCCGCGCAGGCGAGCCTGATTGCCTATCTCTGGCCGCTCCTCATCGTCCTCCTCTCCGGGCTGCTGCCGGGTGAGCGCCTCCGGCCGATGCATCTTGCCGGCGCCGGCGCCGGCCTTCTCGGCGCGGCGCTCGTGCTCATGCAGGGCGATGTCTCCGGCACGGGCTCGACCCTCGGCTATGGTGCCGCCGGCGCCTGCGCGCTGCTCTGGTCGGGATACTCGATCGCGAGTCGGCGGCTGGGCGATGCGCCGACCGAAACGGTGGTGGTATTCTGCTTCGGTTCGGCGATTCTCGCCATCCTCGCGCATCTCGCGCTCGAGACGACGGTCTGGCCCGCCGGCGCCGGTGCCTGGATCGCGGTCGCGGGCCTCGGCCTCGGGCCGGTCGGCCTCGCCTTCTACCTCTGGGATGTCGGGGTGAAGAACGGCGACATCCAGTTGCTCGGCACCGCGTCCTACGCGGCCCCGCTCCTGTCGACGCTGATTCTCGTCATCGCAGGCGAGGCCGAGGCGACGCTCTGGCTCCTCGCCTCGGCG
Source organism: uncultured Rhodobacterales bacterium (assembly GCA_964391945.1). Taxonomy (GTDB): domain Bacteria; phylum Pseudomonadota; class Alphaproteobacteria; order Rhodobacterales; family Rhodobacteraceae; genus Amaricoccus. Next base: position 2,116 of record CAYMOD010000267.1, read on the forward strand.
ATTCTGATCGCCGGCGGCGCGGCGATGGCTGCAGGGACTTCGCGCCGCTCCGCCGGATCGGCCTCATCCGGACCTAAATCCGGGTCGACAGACGCTCGATCTCTTCCTTGAGATGGAGCTTCCGCACCTTGAGCTGCTTCAGGCTGACGTCGTCGGCGGCAGGGTGGCGTTGCTCCTGCTCGATCTCTCTGTCGATCGCCGCGTGCTTCTTCCGAAGTTCCTCCAGATGCGAGTCTAGGCTCATACGATCCTCCTGGTAACGGGACAACGGGCATCGATCAGTAGATCACAGAATGCCGGAAGTGTCACCAAGCCGTCACCGGGCGCGGAAGCCTGCCGGTTCCCGGCACGCGGACGAACGCCTGAGGGTCAAGCGCGCTCTTGACACGCGGGATGCGTCCGGGGCCTCACTGCCGGCAGGAGAGTGCGGCGGCTTCGCGGAGGACGCGACTCGCCTCTTCCGTGTAATCGTCACCATCGCGGAGATGGTGCAGGCCGGCATGGAGCACCAGCGGCGCATACAGGACGAGAGGCGCTCTCGCGCCTCTCAGCGCCCGGACGAGGACCCGGGCCGCCGGGCGTCCCTCGCGCGGGGCGAGCGGCAGGATCTCGATCCCTCCGACCCTCCCGGCAAGAGCGGCAAGCACCTCATCGAGACGGGCGGCAAGATGGATCAGCGTCAGTGAGCCGCGCGGCCGGAGGCGGCGCAGGCCTTCGCCGATCCAGACCTCGAGCGGCGCCCCCTCCGTATGCGCAGCAGCACGGCCGGGCAGCGGCGATGGGGTGGCAGCGGCCCGGTGGAAGGGCGGGTTCATGATCACCTGATCGAAGGTCCGGGCGGCGAGCGCCGAGGGCATGGTGCGGAGATCGCCGACATGAACGGTTAAACCGAAGCCGTTCAGATCCGCATTGCGACGCGCGAGTTCAGCGTAGTCCGGCTGGAGCTCGAGCCCGTGGAGTTCGAGCCCGGGCACCCGTGCCGCGAGGCAGAGCGAAGCCGCGCCGGCGCCGCAGCCGAGTTCGAGGACCGATTCGCCGGGGGCCGCAGGTACGAAAGCGGCGAGGAACACCGGATCGGCGGCGGCCCGGTAGCCCCAACGCGGCTGGAGGAGCATGACCCGCCCGCCGAGGAAGGCGTCCCGGGTCAGCCCGTCCTCCGCGAAACTCATGGCTCGAACAGGATTTCGACGTCGTTGGCGCGGAGTACGGCGCGGGCCTGAAAGGCATCGGCGTCCGCGACCACCAGGCGCTGGGGAAAGATGCCGATGCCGCCCTCCAGAATGCTCATGTGGACGTCGAGAACGAAGCAGTCTATACCCTCCGCCCGCAACAGCGCGGTCGAGAAGGCGATGACCGTCGGGTCGGTGGTTCGGAGGATCTCCTTCATGGGCCGGCTTCTATTGGTCACCGCGCACCAGGTCGAGAGAGATCGGACATGAATCCTCCAGGGCGGGTCCAGACCCCGATCGAA
>CAYMOD010000268.1:0-3575 GCA_964391945.1 uncultured Rhodobacterales bacterium
AATGCGTCCCGCGCGGACCCGGCCCTATCCTTCCGGCACCAGACGCCGATCCTTCTGAAGGAATGAGAACCTTCCCCGGACCTGATTCCGGAATACCATCTCCCTGCCAAGGACAGGCTTGAGCCGCGCTACCGATGGCAGCAGCGCGGAACAACCTAGGACCGCTCGTTGCCCTTCGCGCCCCGCTCCAGCGCCTCGAGCTTCGCAATCAGCCGGGGCAGACGCCGCAGCGCCTTGTACATCTCCACGTTCTGCTCCATCCGCACCGCCGGATAGCCCATCATGATCCGGTTCGGCGGCACGTTCGAGGCGACGCCCGAATGGCCGGTGATGACCACATTCGAGCCGATGGTCAGGTGATCCGCGATCGCGGCCTTGCCGGCGAGCAGCACGCGGTCCCCGATCACGGTCGAGCCGCCGATCGCGACATGGCCGCAGAGGAGACAATGCCTGCCGATCCGGACATTGTGGCCGACCTGGACGTGGTTGTCGATCTTGGTGCCGTCGCCGATCACCGTGTCGGTGATCGTGCCGCGGTCGATGCAGGCATTCGCCCCCACCTCGCAATCGTCGCCGATCACCACCGCGCCGAGCGAGTTGATCCGTACATACTCGTCCCTTCCCTCGGCGGTGATCATGCCGGTGGCGCGCGCCTCCTCGACCATGCCGGGCTCCGGGGTCACGAAGGAGAACCCGTCGCCGCCGATCGCCGCACCGGGCTGCGCGATGAACCGCGCCCCGATCCGCACCCGCGCCCCGATCCGCACGCCGGCGTGGAGGAGCGCGTCCGGCCCGATCTCCGCCTCCTCGGCGATGGTGACATGCGGCAGGATCCGCGCTCCGGTGCCGAGCCGCACGCGCGGCCCGATCACCACATAGGGACCGATCGCGGCGCCCGCGCCGATCTCGGCGCTGGGGTCGATGATCGCGGTCGGATGCACCCCTTCCGGCGCCTCCACCTTGCGCTCGAAGACCCGCGTCAGCCCGGCGATCGCGTAGCGCGGACGGCGCACGAATATCGCCGCCTCGAGCCCGAGCGCCCGCCAGTCCGCGCCCTGCCACAGGATCGCGGCCCGCGCGCTTCCGGCCTTGAGCGCCTCCGCATATTTCGGCTCGACCGCGACGGCGATCGTGTCCGGCCCCGCGAACGCCGGCTCCGCCGGCCCCCGCACCACCAGCCCGAGATCGCCTTCCGCTTCCGCCTCGAGCGCGCGCGCAAGTTCACCAATCGTCGTCATCCCGCACTCCCGCCTCCGGCTGCCACAGCTTCCCGCACTACCGCCTCGACGCCGGCCGCCCTTAGCGCCTTGATCACCGCCCGGTCACGGCCGTAGACATCCGCACGATAATGCACCCCGTCTGCATCCGCCCAGGCGGTGCGGTAGACGATGTGGACCTGGATCGGCTCCTTGAGCGTCACATGCCGCTCGGCCCCGGCCGCGACCCAGGAGCGGAAGGTTGTCTCCGGGTCGTCGAGTTGCGGCGCGAGGAGGTAATACGCAAGCTCGAACGGATCCTCGAGCCGCACGCACCCATTGGAGAGGGCGCGCTGGTCACGGTTGAACAACTCGCGCGCCGGGGTGTCGTGGAGATAGATCGCGAACTGGTTCGGGAACATGAACTTCACCCGGCCGAGCGCGTTCGCGGGGCTCGGGTTCTGACGCACCCTGAACGGGAAACTGTCGCCGAGGGTCGCGAAATTGACGAGCGCCGGATCGATCTCCGTCCCCGAGCGCGTGAAGAGCCGCATGTTGTTGTTGCGCAGCACGTTCGGATCCCGCCGGAGCTGCGGCAGGTAAACGCGCTTCGCGATCGAGTCCGGAATATACCAGGTCGGATTGACGACGAGATAGGTCATCCGGTCGGAGAATTCCGGCGTCCGGGTCTCGGCCGGCTCGCCGACCACCGAACGCGTGTGGTAGACGCGCGCGCCGTCCTCGAACACCGAGACCGTGTAGTCGGGGATGTTCACCCAGACATAACGCCCGCCGAGATCGTCGGGCATCCAGCGCAGCCGTTCGAGGGCGACGATGATCTGGTCGATCCGGTCTTCCGGACTCGCGTTCAGCGCCGCGAGCGTCCGCGCCCCGAGCACGCCATCCGCGGCAAGGCCGTTCTCCGCCTGGAACGCCTTGAGCGCAGTGGCGAGATCCGCATCGAAACGCTTGCCCTCCCCCGCCACCGGATGGCCGAGGACCCGCAGCCGCGCGCGGAGGGTCTCGATCCGCGGATCCTCGTCGCCGAGCCTGAGCGCCGGGCCTGCCGGCACCGGCGCGCCCCAGCCGCCAACACGTGCGACCGCCGTCAGCCGCTCCCGTTCAGCGAGGAGTGCCGTGTATTCGGGCTCAACCGGCACCAGCCCTTGAAGGGTCTCGGCGATCGGCGCCTCCTCAAGGAGCGCGAGCAGCGCCGCATCCTTCGGCCGCTCGGCACCGAGATTGATCTCGTCGTCCACCGCGCGCGGGTCGAGGATTCCCACCTTCATGTCCCGGGCATACCGCAGATAGATCCGCGTAAGCCCGATTTCCGCCGCTACCGGATCGTCACCGGCGATGAGACGCTCGATCTCGTCGGGCGTGTAGCGCGAGACCGGCAGTCCGTGCCGGCCGGCATCGCGCAAGGTCTCGACCAGCGCCGTGCCGGCATCACCCGCGGTCCAGAACGGCGCGAAGGCGCGGGCCTCGTAGAACGCCAGCACTGCCGCACGCTCCTCGGGACGGGCATCGGCAAGCGCCGCGAGATGCTCGGGGCGCGGCGGCGGGGCCTCCGCCGGCACGCCGGGTGCCGCAGCCTCCCCCGCCACTATCGGTGCCGGCAGGACTGGCCCCTGAACCCCGTTTTCCTGAGCGAAGGCGCCAGGCCCGAGCATTGCCCAGAGGGCCAGGGCCATCGCTGTCGTTCTCAACACTGCTGCTGCCCCATCTGGCGTTGTTTTGATGCATATTCTAATCTGCGCCGCCGGTATCTGGCCAGCTTGCTGTTGCGCCGCAAGCCGCGGGCACGCAAAAATGGTTGTTACTGGCGCGGGAGAGTCATAGGCGGAAACCCGCCGATCAAGATGAAGTTAGTGCGAGTATTTTCTTGGAATCGCCTGTTGATCATGGCAGCGTGTCGATACGGGCGCCGGGCCGAGACCCATCAAGAAGACGCCCCCAGGCAGAGATCGAGGCAGTGAGACATGAGCATGGATGAATTCCAGGCATCCCGCCGGTCGTTCCTTGGCGTACTCGCGGCAGGCATGGTCGTCGCCGCCGCGCCGGTCTACGCGAACGCGCCCGGCTTTCTCCGCGGCGCGGGGGACGTGCGGCGGATTGCAATGCGCAATCAGCGGACCGGCGAAGCGCTGAACACGGTCTATTTCGCCAACGGGCGCTACATCCCCGAAGTGATGACCGAGATCAGCTTCTTCATGCGCGACTGGCGGCATAACGTCGTCCGCCAGTATCACCCGGGCAATATCGACATCCTCGCGATGACGCTCAGGATGCTGGAGACCGACGAGCCCTATCTGATGATCTCGGGCTACCGCACGCCGCAGACCAACCGGATGCTGCGCGGCGCGGCGAAGGAATCCT
>CAYMOD010000269.1:0-3565 GCA_964391945.1 uncultured Rhodobacterales bacterium
GGGTGATCGCCGGTGACGGCTGCCTGATGGAGGGGATCAGCCACGAGGCGATCGGCCTCGCCGGCCGGCAGCGTCTGGCCAAGCTGATCGTGCTCTGGGACGACAACGGCATCTCGATCGACGGCAGGGTGAGCCTCTCGGACGCGACCGACCAGATGCAGCGGTTCGAGGCGGCGGGCTGGTCCGTCCACCGCTGCAACGGCCACGACCCCGCCGAGATCCGCGCGGCCCTCGACGCCGCGGTCAAGAGCCCGCTCCCCTCGCTCGTCGCCTGCCGCACCGTGATCGGCTTCGGCGCGCCGAACAAGCAGGACACCGCCGGCGCCCACGGATCGCCGCTCGGGGCCGAGGAGATCGACCGCGTGCGCGACGCCTACGGCTGGCCGCACGCGCCCTTCGTCGTGCCCGACGATGTGCGCGACGCCTGGACCAGGATCGGCAGCCGCGGCCGCGTGCTCCGCGAGGAATGGGAATCCCGCCTCGCCGCCTCGCCGAAACGCAAGGAATTCGACCGGGTGACGCGCGGCGAGGTGCCGACCAAGCTCACCCGCGCCCTCGCCGCCTTCCGCAAGGAACAGGCCGAGGCCCAGCCCAAGGTTGCGACCCGCAAGGCATCCGAAATGGTGCTCGAGGTCGTCAACGCCACCCTCTCCGAGACGGTCGGCGGCTCGGCTGATCTCACCGGCTCCAACAACACGCTGACCAAGGGGCTCGGCACCTTCGGTCCCGACGACCGCAAGGGCCGCTACGTCTATTACGGCATCCGCGAACACGGCATGGCCGCGGCGATGAACGGCATGGCGCTGCACGGCGGCGTCATCCCCTACGGCGGCACCTTCCTCGTGTTCTCGGATTATGCCCGCGGCGCGATGCGGATCTCGTCGCTCATCGGCAAGCGGGTGATCTACGTCCTCACCCACGATTCCATCGGTCTCGGCGAGGACGGCCCGACCCACCAGCCGATCGAGCATCTGGCGATGCTGCGCGCGACGCCGAACATGCGCGTCTTCCGCCCTGCCGACGTGGTCGAGACCGCCGAGGCCTGGGAACTCGCGCTTACTCATGCCGATGGTCCCTCGGTCCTCGCCCTTACCCGCCAGAACCTTCCCGCGCTCCGGACCGAGCACAACCGGAAGAACCTGAGCGCGATGGGCGCCTATGTCCTCGCCGAAGCCGACCACCGCCGCGCGGTCATCCTGCTCGCCACCGGCTCCGAGGTCCATCTCGCCCTCGAGGCCCGCGCCATTCTCGAGCGCAAGGGGATCGGCGTGCGCGTCGTTTCCATGCCCTGCTGGGAGCTTTTCGCCGCGCAGGACGAGAGCTACCGCCGCCGCGTGCTGCCTTCGGGCGCCGTCCGCATCGGCATCGAAGCCGCGAGCCGGTTCGGCTGGGACCGCTGGCTCACCGGCGAGCGCGGCAGCGACCGCAAGGCCGATTTCGTCGGCATGGAGGGTTTCGGCGCCTCCGGCCCGGCCGCGCAGCTCTACGAGCATTTCGGCATCACCGCCGAAGCCGTCGCCGCCCGGGCCGAGGCGCTGCTCTGAGAGGGGATGGACGTGACCGGCTTCAGGACGCTCGACGACATGAACCTTCAGGGCAAGGTCGTGCTGACGCGGGTGGACATCAACGTGCCGGTCGCGGATGGCCGCGTCGGCGACACCACGCGGATCGACCGGATCGTTCCCACCATCCGCGAGATCATCGCGAAGGGCGGCAAGCCGGTGCTGCTCGCGCATTTCGGCCGACCGAAGGGGAAACGCGTGCCGGAGATGAGCCTCCGCGTCACGCTGCCTGCCCTTGAAACCGCTCTCGGCATCCCCGTCCGGTTCGCGGCCGACTGTATCGGCGCGGAAGCCGAATCGGCGGTCGGCGCCCTCGGCGCGGGCGAGGTCCTGCTCCTCGAGAACACGCGCTTCCACGCCGGAGAGGAGGCGAACGATCCCGTCTTCGCCGCGGCGCTGGCGAAACCCGGCGACGTCTACTGCAACGACGCCTTCTCCGCCGCCCATCGGGCCCATGCCTCGACCGAAGGACTCGCCCGTCTTCTTCCCGCCTGTGCCGGGCGGCAGATGCAGGCGGAGCTCGAAGCCCTTGACCGGGCGCTGGCGCGGCCCGAGCATCCGGTGGTGGCGATCGTCGGCGGCGCCAAGATCTCGACCAAGCTCACGCTCCTCGAGAATCTCGTGCGCAAGGTCGACACGCTGGTGATCGGCGGCGCGATGGCCAACACCTTCCTCGCCGCCCAGGGCCACGGCGTCGGCACGTCGCTCGTCGAACGCGCCCTCCTCGACACCGCCCGCACCGTGCTCATGAAGGCCGACGAGGCTGCCTGCAGGATCGTGCTGCCCGAAGATGTCGGCGTCGCCGAGAAGTTCGAACCCGGCGCCGCCCGCAGGAACGTGCTCGCTACCGAATGTCCCGACGACAGGATGATCCTCGATGTGGGCCCGCGGACGGTGGCGCGGATCGGCGCCGTCCTCCACGATGCGAAGACCCTGCTCTGGAACGGCCCGCTCGGCGCCTTCGAGATCGCCCCCTTCGACATCGGCACCATCACCGCGGCGCGCCGGGCAGCAGAACTCACCAAGGCCGGCCTGATCCTGTCGGTGGCAGGCGGGGGCGATACGGTCGCCGCGCTGGAGCGGGCCGGCGTGGTCGATGATTTCACCTACGTGTCAACGGCGGGAGGCGCCTTCCTCGAATGGCTTGAGGGGCGTACCCTTCCCGGCGTTGCCGCGCTGCAAACGGGCGAGGGCCCGGGTTGATCTGGAAGGGTTGAGCGATGACGATTACTCCCGAAGTTCGGAAGATCCTCGCGAATTACGAAAGCGAGACGCCGGGTGTTAAGGCCAATCTCTGCCGGCTGCTGATGGCCGGCCGCCTCGGCGGCACCGGAAAGATGATCATCCTGCCGGTCGATCAGGGTTTCGAACATGGGCCCGCCCGCAGCTTTGCACCGAACCCGGCGGCCTATGACCCGCATTATCACTATTCGCTGGCGATCGAGGCCGGGCTCAACGCCTACGCCGCTCCTCTCGGCATGATCGAGGCGGGCGCCGACACTTTCGCCGGGCAGATCCCGACGATCCTGAAGGCAAATTCCGCGAATTCGCTGATGCCGAAGGCGGCGCTGAAGGACCAGGCGATCACTGCCTCGGTCGATGATGCACTTCGTCTCGGCTGCTCCGCGATCGGCTTCACCATCTATCCGGGCTCGTCGGCCGGTCTCGACATGTTCGAGGAGATCTCGGCGATGCGGGAGGAGGCGGCCGCCAAGGGCGTCGCTACCGTCATCTGGTCCTATCCCCGCGGCGAGGATCTCTCCAAGGAAGGCGAAACCGCGATCGACGTCGCCGCCTATGCCGCGCAGATGGCGGCGCTCCTCGGCGCGCATGTCATCAAGATCAAGCTCTCGACCGAGCATCTTGAGCAGCCCGAGGCAAAGAAGGTCTACGAGAAACACGAGATCGATATCGCAAGCCCCGCTTCCCGCGTCCGCCACTGCATGCAGTCGGCCTTCAACGGCAGGCGTATCGTCGTCTTCTCGGGCGGCGCCCAGAAGGGC
>CAYMOD010000270.1:0-3558 GCA_964391945.1 uncultured Rhodobacterales bacterium
CTCTAGCTTGTGAGAGCACAACCATCATCACCGCCTGCAGCGGTGCTACCGGCCACTTTCAGCACGATGCTCAGCATGCCAGAGACGGAATGGATACCACTCTCTCCAGAGTGAATTGCAAAAATCGGTGTCTCCGAGTAACGCGATGACTCGACCCCAAAACAAGCATGACCAGAGGAGAAGAATCATGCTTCGCACGTTCGCCCTCGCCGCTGCTCTCGGTCTCGTCGCCGCTGCGGCGCAGGCCGAGACCTACGAGGTCCAGATGCTCACCGCAGGCGAAAGCGGTCTGATGGTGTTCGAGCCGGACTACGTTCATGTCCAGCCCGGCGATACCGTGACCTTCGTCCCCACTGATCCCAGCCACAACGCCGAGAGCATCCCGGGGATGCTGCCGGAGGGCGCCGAGCCCTTCAAGGGCGCCATCAACAAGGAGATCAGCGTCACTTTCGAGGAGGAAGGCGTCTACGGCGTCAAATGCATGCCGCACTACGGGATGGGCATGGTCGCCGCCGTGCAGGTCGGCGAGGCGACAACCAATCTCGAGGAGGCGAAGGCGGTCAGTCATCCCGGCCAGGCTGCCAAGCGTATGGAAGCCGCGCTCGCGCAGGTCGAGTGACATCCCAGGAGTGCGGTGTCACCAGTGTTGATGACGCGCACTCGCTCTTCTCTGGAATGGGCGCGCCGACTGCCACCGGCGCGCTCTACCCGATGACGGGCCTCGCTGCGTTCGATGAAGGCCCGGGGTCAGCCCTTCCCGCAAAAGCTCGACCCATGGTTCGTGATGGTGCCATGGGGGCGTTTCGCCGCAACCGCCTTGCTCTCCACCATCTTCCGGGGCGCGCGTTCCACTCTGCCACGGTCAGGAGGGAGAATCCCGCGGGACTGTCCTTGTTCAAATATTCTCTTGGCTTCCAGAATTCCTCCACCCCGCAACCTTCGAGCCGGGATGGTCTTGTTCAGACGAGCAGAACGATCAAGAGCCGCTTCAGGCAACAGCTGCGGTCCGTATGTACCGCCTGCTTCCCCGCAGTCGGATTCCGCTCCAGCGATTATCGCAGCACCGGTATCGGAAGTTAACCCCGCTGTTCGCGCTGCTACCCGGATCGCCATGCGGACGGTAGACTGAGGCAAGTGCGGGCACGGGCTCGCATCCCGCTCCGGGAGAAGGCTCGATGTCCGGCTTCGTCAGCGACCGTCGATTCTACAGCCGGGCCGAGCGGCGTTCCGATGCCGTCGTTCATGTCGTGGGTCTTTCCCTCGCGGCGGTCGCGGTGCCGATCCTGCTCGTGCTGGCGGCGCGCTGGAGCGCCGATACCGGCACGATGATCGCCGTCGCGATCTACGGCACGACGCTCATTGCGATGCTCGGCTGTTCGGCGCTCTACAACATGACGTACGGCTGTGCCTGGACGCATATCTTCCGGCGCATGGACCACACCGCGATCTACCTCAAGATCGCCGGCACCTACACGCCGTTCGCAATGCTCGTCGGACCCGAGGCGCGGCCGCTCCTCGCCGGGCTCTGGAGCGCCGCAGCCCTGGGCGCCATCATGAAGATTCTCGCACCGGAGCGGTTCCGGCTTCTGACCGTCGTATTCTGCCTTGCGATGGGCTGGGCCGGGCTCGTTTTCGGCGGCGAGATGGTGACACGGCTTTCACCACTCACCTTCGCGCTGATACTGATGGGCGGAATCTTCTATACGACCGGGATTGCCTTCTACCTCTGGGATTCCCTTCCCTTCCACATCACCATCTGGCATGCCTTCGTTCTGACCGCGAGCTGCATCTTCTATGCGGCGGTGGTCGTCGAACTCAGCCAGGCGGGACCCGTCCCCATCAGCCTCTTGCAGAGCGCGCCGTACGCTGGTTGATTTTGCGCTGCAACCTGGGGACGGATGTGCCCTACCCATTACGGTCGACTCAGCTTAGAGCAGGCGGCCAAAAGCCAATCAGGAGTCACGCATGAAGATTGTCGTGCCGGTCAAGCGGGTGATCGACTACAATGTAAAGGTCAGAGTGAAGGCGGATGGCTCAGGTGTCGATCTCGCCAACGTGAAGATGTCGATGAATCCCTTCGACGAGATCGCCGTCGAGGAGGCGATCCGGCTCAAGGAGAAGGGAGCGGCGAGCGAAGTCGTCGCGGTGTCGATCGGCGTGAAACAGGCGCAGGAAACACTTCGCACCGCGCTGGCCATGGGTGCGGATCGCGCAATCCTGATCGTTGCCGCCGATGACGTCCACACCGACATCGAGCCGCTCGCGGTCGCGAAGCTCTTGAAGGCGGTCTGCGACGCAGAAGCGCCGGGTATGGTGCTCGCCGGCAAACAGGCGATCGACAACGACATGAATGCGACCGGCCAGATGCTGGCTGCCCTTCTCGGCTGGCCGCAGGCGACCTTCGCTTCCGAAATCAACCTCGAAGGCGAGACGGCGGTGGTCACGCGTGAGATCGACGGCGGCCTCCAGACCATCAGGGTGAAGCTGCCGGCGATCGTCACCGCCGACCTGCGCCTCAACGAACCGCGTTATGCAAGCCTTCCCAACATCATGAAGGCGAAGAAGAAACCGCTCGAGGAGAAGACCCCCGCCGATTACGGCATCGACGTGACGCCCCGGCTCAAGGTGATGAAGACGGAGGAGCCGCCGGCGCGCAAGGCCGGCATCAGGGTGAGTTCGGTCGACGAGCTTCTCGACAAGCTCCGGAACGAAGCGGGAGTGATCTGACCATGGCCGTTCTTGTCTACGCAAAGCACGACAATACCGCCCTGAATGACGTCGCCCCGAAGACGGTGACGGCGGCGAAGGCGCTCGGGGGCGAGATCCACCTGCTCGTCGCGGGCGAGAATTGCGCTGCGGTCGTGGAAGCGGCGGCGAAGCTCGAAGGCGTGGCGAAGGTGATCCATGTCGAGGGCGCGGGCTACGGCCACCGCCTCGCCGAGCCGCTGACCGCGCTGATCGAGGGCATGGCCGACGCCTACGAGCATATCGTGTTTCCGGCGACGACCACGGGCAAGAACGTGGCGCCCCGGCTCGCCGCCCGCCTCGATGTGATGGTGATCTCCGACGTCATCGGGATCGAGGGTCCGGACACGTTCCAGCGGCCGATCTATGCCGGAAACGCGGTTCAGACCGTGCAGTCGACGGATGCGAAGAAGATCCTCACCGTGCGCGGCTCGACCTTCGCAGCGACGGGCGAACAGGCGCCCTGCCCGGTCGAGACCGGAGCGGTGGCGGATGATCCCGGCCTCTCGTCCTGGGTCGAGGACAGGGTCGCGGCCTCCGACCGGCCGGAACTCGCTTCGGCCAAGGTCGTGGTATCAGGCGGACGCGGCATCGGTTCGGAAGAGAACTTCCGGATGCTCGAAGCCTTGGCCGACAAGCTCGGTGCCGCCGTCGGCGCCTCCCGCGCCGCGGTGGATTCGGGCTATGCCCCAAACGACTGGCAGGTCGGACAGACCGGCAAGGTGGTCGCGCCCGAACTTTACATTGCGGTCGGGATCTCCGGCGCGATTCAACATCTCGCGGGGATGAAGGATTCGAAGATCATCGTCGCGA
>CAYMOD010000271.1:0-3556 GCA_964391945.1 uncultured Rhodobacterales bacterium
AAAACAGATATATAAACAACCACAATAAGGCCTAAGCAATACACTAAAAAGACAGCACGACAGACGACATATCTAAACTGCATTCGCTTCGCCGTTACCGGGCGGTGTTGTTCTCCGGCTCCTCGACCGGGACCTCGAAGGTCTCGTTGTCGGTGGCGCCGGCCTCTTCGGCCTCGTCCTGGACAGTGTTCCCGGCATCTTCGAGGGACTGGCCGACCTCGTCCGCCGCGTCCTCCAGCGCCTGGCCCGCGTCGTTCGCGGCATCCTCGAGCGTCTGGCCGGCGTTGTCGGTCGTGTCATCGATCGCGTCATCGGTCGTGCCCGGCGCCGTCCCCGGAGTGACAGGCGCGGTCTCGCCGGCCGTGTCGTCGGTGATCGCCGGGGCGGCCGGATCGGGATCGCCCACCGTCTCCTCCGTGGTCACACCCGGCGCCTCGGTCTCATCGACAGCGTCATCCATGGCGCCGAACCAGCCGAACAGCCAGCCGAGCAGCGCCAGTACGATGATCACCGCGATGATGATCCCGATCCAGCGGGCGCCGCCGCCGCCCTTTCGGTCGGTTACCTTGGGGTCCCTGTACTCGGGCATGGATTTCTCCTTTTCTGTCGTCTCGTTCCAGGTTCAGCGGGGGGTCCGTTCATCGAGCCTTGTGCCGCGCTTGTAGGAGCGGGTATAGGGATCGACCATCTCGGGATCACGAATGCCGGTCCGGGCCTCGTCGGTCGTGTAGCCTTCGCGGCGCGGGAAATCCTCGACACCGCGGAACTCCTCGGAGCGGATGTCGAGATTATGGGCCTCCTCCTCCGGCCTGCGCATGATCGCCTGAACGCGCGCCACCTGATCGTCGTTCACTTCGACCGAAACGAGATGATCGCCGCGCTGGAGGGAATGCTTGTAGGTGCGCGTGTCGTCGTCGGGCAGGTGGAGATCGTCGACCGCGTCCATCAGCGCCGAATGCGTGACCCCCTCATGTACATGCTCGGTCGCACCTGCCGGCGCGGTGCCGGCACCCGCCGCCACCGTACCACCCCCCGCCGGCGTGGTGCCGGTGTCCCCTGGCGCCAGGCCGGTAGTGAGCGGAGCGGCGCCGGTGCCCGCCGGCGCGGTGCCACTGGCGACGTCTGCAGCGCCGGTGCCGGATGCCGTCGACAGGCGCGCATCGTCGGGCAGGACGTGGATATAGCCACGGGAGATGCCGAGCCCTTCGAGCTCGCGGCGGACGAGATCGGCGGTCGCGTGGGTCCGGTAAACAGCCGTCACGTTGCGGGTCATATCGTTCTCCTACAGTCTTTCATCGGGTGTGCAAGTCTTTCGCTCGCCAATGGGTTCCGCCGATTGCGCAGCTTTGCGCAAATCGGCAGGTCCCCGCCACCTGCAGCGCGCGTTTGCCTTGCGTTACTGATCTGTCGCGGGCGTATCCCCGGCCGCTCCGGGATCGGCGGGCGCGCCCACACCAGCGGGCTCGCCCAGAGGTTCGTTACTGGTCGTGCCGCCGCCGAAGAGCAGCCAGCCGAGCACCAGCACCACGACGACGAGGCCGATGATCAGGCCGGTGCGGGTTCCCTTGCGGTTCCTGCCGCTCCGGCTGTCCGGGAAGTTGCCGGGATGGGGCGGGTGACGTGGTGCGTCGCGCTTCGGATCTTCGGCCATGACACTTCCTTTCGCGGCTCGGGGTGCGTGCCCTGGCGGGATAACCGCATTGGTTCGAGGCGGGTTCCGCGTTGTTTTCCGCAATCGGCCTGACTCTGCCGGCCCGATGCTCCGGAAGGCATGGTCGGTGACTTTCCGCTGCGGACCGCGAGGGAACGGTTGCATCGGGGGCGCGCCTGACCACTTACTGCACGACCTTTGACTGAAGGCGAGGACGGCTTGGCTGCATTGAAGCAGGCGGCACCCGATTTCGGGTCCGCGGGACCCGTCGGGAACGTGGGTGGATCCGGAGGTATGCCGGCGCGCGCCCCAGCGGCCGCCCCGCGGCGGCCCCTGACACGGCGCCTGGTGCGCGCCGCCGGGGAGGAGCGCGCATCGGGCGCCACCATGCGGGTCGAATCCCTGCTCGCGACACTCGGCGATCGTTCGCTCGGCTGGTGCATGGTGCTCTTCGCCATCGTCAACCTCATCCCGATGCCGCTCGGCGGCATGATCACCGGCCTGCCGCTGCTTCTGATCGCGGGGCAGATGGCGCTCGGCGTGCGCGAGCTGCGCCTGCCGGCCGCGCTGATGCGGCGCGAGATCGGCTGCCGGCGCTTCCAGCGGGTGGTGATGCAGATCCGGCCGCTGATGCGCCCGATCGAGCGGATCGTCCGGCCACGGCGCGAGGGCGTGTTCACCCCCCGCAACGAACGTCTGATCGGCGGCGCGATGTTCGCGGTGGCCTTCGCGCTCTTCCTGCCGCTCCCGCTTTCGGGCTATCTGCCGGCGGCATCGCTGCTCGTTACCGGTTTCGGCCTCGTCGAGCGCGACGGGCTTGTCGTCCTCATCGGCATCGGTATCGGCATCGTCTCGGTGCTTGTCACTGCGGCGGTGGGGACGGCGTTGTTTCTCGGCGTGCAGTTCCTCGCGGGCTGAGAGCCCTCCGGGTTGACACGCCGGCCCCGGCGCCAGATCGTGAAGCGATCACTCGAACCTGCGGAGCCGCCCGATGCCCCGTCTCTGCCTTCTGCTTCTCGGCGTCCTGCTGCTCCCCGGCTGCTCGGGTGGCAGCGACCGGATCGTGGTGCTCGCGCCGACGCCGGGGGCGGACGGCCGGTTGGAACGGGTCTCGCTGCGGCGCTGCGATGATGGCGGCGACGGCGGCGTGCTGATCGACGGGATCTGCCTCTGAGGCCATCGCCGTCCACCGGTACCGGGTGCCGGCGCTCGACCCTGCCCCGAGGCACGGGATGGCACGCGCGTACGGCCTTTGCTGGTGACCGGGACGCATGCTAGAGCGTTTTCAGCGGAAACGGATACCACTTCCGCGGTTCGAAACGCGCCCGCTCGATGCATCGGGCCTGTCTGCGAACCGGCGTTCACCGAACAGGCTTGAGGACGCCACGCCCGCGCCGCCCCTGCAACCCGAGGTTTCGTCATCCGCCTTTCGACCGAAACACCGCAGGACGGACCGGAGGTCGAATTCCTCTACGACCTCGCCTTCGCGCCCGGACGCAGCGCGCTCTCCTCCTACCGGTTGCGGGAGGGGGTGGCTCCGGTAACCTCGCTCTGCCTCGTCGCCCGCGACCGGTACGGCACGCTCGCGGGGGCGATCCGCTACTGGCCGATCGCGATCGGCCGGGCAGCGCATCCGGCGCTGCTCCTCGGTCCGGTCGCGGTGCATCCGACCCGGCAGGGCGAGGGAGTTGGTGCGTTCCTCGTCGCCGAAAGCCTGGACCGGGCGAAGGAAGCGGGCTGGTCGCGCGTGGTACTGGTGGGAGATGAACCCTATTACCGCCGCTTCGGCTTCACCCGTGACGTCGCCCGCGCCCTCGATTTCCCGCCGCCGACGAATCCCGACCGGCTGCTCGCGCGCGCACTCGCGGAAGGGGCGTTCGATGGTGTCGGAGGAATGATCGGCCC
>CAYMOD010000272.1:0-3535 GCA_964391945.1 uncultured Rhodobacterales bacterium
CCCTTGCCGAAGGCACCGCTACCCGCCACGCGACGGGGACCGTTCGTCCCGCGACCGTCGCCATCTGTTGCGGTTCCAGCACGATCTCCTCCGGGGCAAGGGCGCGCACCGTGCCGTCCGCCTCGATCCAGGTGCCGATCCGATAGGGAACGGTCGCGCTTCTGAGCCTTGCTGCCATCAGCCGGCTGCCGTCGTCGAAATGAAGCGCGATCCAGTCCCAGCCCTCCTGATCGCCGGTCAGCGGCTGCGTCGACCACTCGCGGTCGAGCCAGGCCGTACCGCTGACTGCGACCGCTTCGCCGTCGATGGTGAGCCTTCCCTCGGCGCGGTAGAACGGCTGGCTGTAGTAATAGGAAGCCTGACCTGCTTCCGATTTCCTGCTATAGCCGTCTTCTCCGTGCGGTACGAGCGGTCCTTCTGCCATTACATGAAGATCGATCGCGAAGTCACTGCCACCGGCGTCGATGTTCATCTCGGCGATCCCCTCGCCCTCCGCCGCCACGTTCCAATCATCGATCCACGCCCGGAACGGCTCGATCGTGACTCCGGCCTCGTCGATACCGCCACGGGCGACGCGTTCCGCGAAACGGTGGGTCTCGGGGGTCGTCACCGCGGCGTGCGCCATCCACACCTGCTGGCTCGCCCAGCCCTCGCGCTGCGGTCCCGGTTCCAGCGCCTGCCGGAACAGCGTCCATTGCGCGCCATAGGCCCGCCCGTCCGCCCCTTCGAGCGCCGCCGTCAGGTACCACCACTCGATGCGAAACTCGGGATGCGGGCCGTGGTCGGCGGGGAATTCGAGCGCGGCCGGCGCGGTCACGGCGGCGAAATCCTCGGCCGTCTCGCCGAGGCCAGCGAAGCCCTGGGCGAAAGCGGGCAGGGGGAGCAGGAGCAATAACAGAAACCTAGCGTTCATTGCTGAACCCCCGCATCAGATCCGCCGGTTCCGCGCGCTGGAGCCGCAGCGCCGGCAGGAGCGCCGCGAGGAACGCGGTGGCGAGCGCCATCACGAAGAGGATCGCCCAGTCGCGCGGAAAGAGGTGCACCGGCAGCCGCCAGCCGAAGGCACGGACGTTGACGACATCGGTGAGCACCACCGCGACGACAAGCCCGAGCGGCAGCGCGAGCAGCGCGGTGAAACCGGCGAGGACCAACGCCCGTGCCAGTTCGAGCGCGGCGAGACGCCTCCGTGGCACGCCAACCGCCCAGAGTGGTGCTACCTGCACGAGTCGCGCCCCGGAAAGCGCCAGCAGATTCGTGAAAAGCGCGATGCCCGCAACCGCGAGTGTCAGCGCATTGAGCGCCACGGTGACGGCGAAGGTGCGGTCGAAAATCTCCTGCGACCCCGCTTTCACCCGTGCCTGGTCGATCGCCTGGCCCTCGCCGAGGCCGAACCGCGCCTCGATCGCGTCGAGAAGGGCCGGCACGTCCCCGGGTGCCGCCCGCGCCCCGATCTGGCGGAGCGTGACCTCGTCCCAGCGCGCGGCGAGCGTCGGGGCGGCGACCATGATCTGCCCTTCCGTATTGCCGTAGTCGGGATAGATGCCCGCGGCTACCGTCTGCCACAGCCCGTCCGGCGCCGGCACCACGAGCGCATCGCCCGGCGCAAGCCCGAAGCGGCGGGCGAGTTGTTCCGAGACCATCACCGCCTCGCCCGCAGCAACCGCGTCCCAGGCGCCGGGCAGATGCGCGAGGAGGGGCCAGCTCTCGCGGTAGGTGCGATCGTCGCGGAAGCCGTAGACCTCGACCGGCCAGCCCTCGATCCGGGTCGCGGCGCGCGGCAGCGGCAGAACCGCCTCGACCTCCGGCCGCGTCTCGAGCCATGCCGTCACCGCGCGCGCCTCCGCCTCGTCCCGCGCGGTGATGTAGAGCTCGGGCGCAAGCCGCTGGTCGAGATAGCCGGTGAAGGTGAGGCGGAAACTCTCGACCATCGTCCCGACGCCGACATTGACCGCAAGCGCGAGCAGGAGCGCCATCAGCGCGAGCGAAAGCCCGCCGAGACCCTGCCGCCCGTCCGCCCACAGCCATTCGCCGACCGGCCCCCGCGCGAACCGCGCCCCGAGAGACAGGCCGCCCGCAATCAACGTCGGCAGGAGAAGCGCCGCGCCGAGGAGGAGCCCGCCCATCAGCAGGAATCCGGCTTCGAGCGTGGTGCCGAAGGCCCAGGCGCCGGCGGCGCCGGCAAGCGCGACGGCCGCGAGACCGGTCTGCCGGCGCAGGCTGCGCCCGGTCGCGGCGCGCCACGCCTCCGGCTGGGCCGGAGCAAGCACCGGCAATCTCCATGCCCGCCAGAGGCTTGTCCCCGACGCCGCGAGCGCGCCCGCGACACTGACGCCAAACCCCGCAAGCCACCATTCGGGCTCAAGCCCGAGCGTGCCCGGAACCTGTGCGCCGTAGAGCCCGCGCAGACTCGCGGCCACATCCGGCAGGAGCGCCGCGGCGATCGCATAGCCGGCAACGATACCCACCGCCCCGGCGACGAGAGCGAGGGCAAGCAGCTCCGCCACCAGCGCCGCCGCCAGCCCCACGGCCGAGATGCCGCAGGCGCGCAGCGTGCGGAAGGTGGCGCGGCGTTCCTCGAAGGCGAGGCCGACCGCGGAATAGACGATGAAGAGGCCGACGACGAAGGCAAGGAAGCCGAAGGCGGTGAGGTTGAGGTGGAAACTGTCGGCAAGCCGCGCAAGCTCCGGCTCCTCGTCCGGCCCCGCAAGCCGCAGCCGCCCGGCAAGTTCCTGCGGCAGCGCCCGGTCCCAGTCGGACGGCAGGATCAGGCGCGAAATACGTCCCTCCGCCTCGAGCAGGATTTCGGCAAGCGCAATATCAACGACCAATGTATCCGGCGGCAGGCTCGCATCCTCGGTGAGCGGCGGCAGGTCCGGCGCGCCTTCGAGTTCCACGAGGGTCCCGGGTGCCGCGAAGCCGAGCCAGGGCGGCGTCAGGAATTCGACCGCGCGGCTCGCATCGGGATCGACGACGAGGCCCTCGGCTTCCTCGGGAAGCGTCACCGGCTCGACCCCGACGACGCGCAGGCTTCCGCCTTCGCGCCGCCACGTGCCTTCGAGGATCGGCGACACCGGCCAGCCCTCGCGCCGGAGCGCGAGGTAATCCGCGATCCCGAACCGCCCGCCATCGACGCTGACCACGGAGATGACCGCGCCGCCGCCCACCACCGCCGCCGCGCGGTCGTAGCTTGCCCGTGCCTCGGCGTTCAGCGCCTGCACGCCGGACCAGAGCGCGGTCGCGACAGCAAGCCCGACCATTAGCGTCGCGAACTGCACCGGATGCCGGCGCCAATGGCCAAGGAGCGCCCGCATCACCGGCCCCCACCGCCTCACGCCACCACCACCTTCCCGCCCCGGAGGCGCACCCGCTCATCGAGCATCCCCGCGAGCCGTACGCTGTGCGTCGCCATCAGGAGCGTCGTGCCGCTCCGTGCCACCAGATCGAGCATCAGCGCCATTACCGCGTCGCCCGTCGCCTCGTCGAGGTTGCCGGTCGGCTCGTCGGCGAGCAGCAGGGCAGGGCGCCCGGCCAGCGC
>CAYMOD010000273.1:0-2204 GCA_964391945.1 uncultured Rhodobacterales bacterium
TACCGCCCCATTCCTGTTGTAGAGGGAGTGCACGGGCTGGTGCGATATCTACGGCTTCGCGCTCGCGGCGCAGCCGAGCCGGTCGCAGGGGTGTGGCGATAACAACACGAGCTCGCAGCTCACGTCAAAACGGCCAGTTCGCTTCTTGCACTCCGATGCCCTGCCCCGACACCCGCTCCTACCATGACACGGGCGAAAGCGACGGATCGGAACCGAAGCGCCGCGTTCAACATGCCCGATAACAACAGGGTTGCCCCTCGGGCGCATTACCGCTGCTGTGCTCAACGAGCCAATGCCCACAGATGGCGCTACACTCAGGCCGAAAGCGAAGACCGGCAAGACCCTGGACATCGATGCCGGCCAGGCCTCGGATCCTCAGCCATCCGGGTCCGGGATCCTGAGCGCCTTCTGCGAGGCCGGTCGGGCGAGCGCGCGCTCAAGCCAGAGGGTCACGTTGCGGAATTCCGCAAGCCCGACGAGTTCGTTCGCGTCGTAGAATTCGAGTCCCCGCACCCAGGGCCAGAGGGCGATATCGGCGATGGTGTAGGCATCGCCCATGATCCACGCGCGCCCGTCCAACCGGTGGTCGAGGACATTGAGAAGCCGCTTCGCTTCACTGATGTAGCGTTGACGCGGGCGCGGGTCCTCGATTTCGCTTCCCGCGTATTTCACGAAGTAGCCGAGCTGGCCGAACATCGGCCCGACGCCGCCCATCTGCCACATGACCCACTGGATCGTCTCGTAGCGCCCGGCCGGGCCAGTCGGCATGAGCGTGCCGGTCTTCTCCGCCAGATAGATCAGGATCGCGCCCGATTCGAAGAGCGCGAGCTGGCGCCTGTCCGGCCCGTCGGGATCGATGATCGCCGGGATCTTGTTGTTCGGATTGAGCGCGAGGAATTCGAGCGTGGTCACGTCGCCGTCGATCCGGACGAGATGCGGCTCGTAGGGCAACCCTGTCTCCTCGAGCGCCGCCGAGATCTTGATGCCGTTTGGCGTCGGAAAGGAATAGAGCTGGAGCCGTTCGGGATGCTCGGCGGGCCAGCGGGCGGTGATCGGGTGATCGAACGTGGAATGGTCCAGGTTCAAGGCGTTCTCCTGACTGTCTGGCTTTCCATTTCCAGATGGGACCGCGGACCCGTCGGAGCAAACCGGCGGGCGGGGTGCCGGCCCCTTTCCGCTCAGTCCACGAATGCCTTCTCGAACACGAACTGGCCCGGATCGGCGTTCGAACCCTCGATGAAGCCGAGCGATTCGCAGATCGCCTTGTGCTCCTGAAGCATCGCCATCGAGCCGCAGATCATCACCCGGTCGGTCGCCGGATCGAGCCCGCCGCCCGCCGCCTCCGCAAGGCGCCCGTCGCGGATCCAGTCGGTCATCCGGCCCATCGCCGGGCTCTCCGCGCGCGTGGTCGTCGCGATATGCATGAGCTTGTCACCGACGATCTCGGGCAGGAATTCGTGCGTCCTGATGCGTTCGATCAGGTTGTAGCCGTAGGCGACCTCATCCCGCTCGCGGCAGGTATGGGTGAGCACGACCTGGTCGAACTTCTCGTAGGTCTCCGGGTCGCGGATGATCGAGGCGAAGGGCGCGATCCCGGTTCCGGTCGCGAACAGGAAGAGGCGTTTTCCGGGCACCAGCGCGTCATGGACCAACGTGCCGACCGGCTTCGGTCGCATCACGATGGTATCACCCTCCTTGAGATGCTGGAGCCGCGAGGTGAGCGGTCCATCCTGCACCTTGATCGAGTAGAACTCGAGTTCCTCGTCCCATGAGGGCGAGCAGATCGAATAGGCCCGGAGCAGCGGCTTGCCATCGACGAGGAGGCCGATCATCACGAACTCGCCCGACCGGAAGCGGAAGGTCTGTGGCCGGTCGCACTGGAACGAGAAGGTCGTGTCTGTCCAGTGGCGGATGTTGCGCACCGCAAGGACGGTCATGCCGCGCAGAGCCTTGTCGATCACCTGTTCCATTCCAACCTCATCGCTTCCGGTGGGCACGTCCGGACGCATCGCCCTCATCGTGCCCCCTAGCACGATCATGGGAAAATGAAAAACCGCATGAGCGGCCGTGGCAGGGGGATATTCCGAAAATAGCATGATATAACGCTGGCAATGGGATATTTCCTGCCTCAAGCAGCCACCGCTACGAACTCTCCTGGATCGGCTCAGCGCCGCGCCCGGACCGCGGGCGGCCAGAAAGACGTC
>CAYMOD010000273.1:2304-3517 GCA_964391945.1 uncultured Rhodobacterales bacterium
TCGCGGCATTCTTGCGCAGGCAGTTTGACCGCTGCCGGGATTGCGCCTAGCTTCCGCGCATGTCGATTCCGCACCGCAATATCGGCCTGCTGCGCCGCACCCGAAGAGAGAGCCCATGAACCAGTCCGCCCGGACCCTCTTGCCCGACACGCCCGACGAAGAACTTCTCGCCGCCGCCGGTACCGCCGTCGCGGCGGCGCGCGGCCTCCTCGACGCCGGCCGCGCCACGCTCTCGGAACGGGTCGCCGGATCGGGACGGATCTCGAACGCCGCGCTCGAGGCCGATCAGGCCGCGGCGCACGGGCTTGCCTGGCTCGCCACCTATGTCGAGAGCCTCGCGCAGCTTGCCGCCTGGGGCACGCGCCTTCGCGAGACGGGTGCCTTCGGCGAGACGGAGCGGTTGATCCTCGCGATCGGCTTCGGCGAGTATACCGCCCAGATCGCAGGCGGCATCCCGATGTCGCAGACCGAGATCGCGCGCCCCGGCGAGGTTGGTATCGACGAGGCCGCAATTGCCGCCTTCCGCGAGGCCGTGACCCCGCTTGGCCTCGGCAACAGCGACGCCAATCGCCGGCGCCTCGCGGAGCTCATGACCGAAGGCACCGGCGCCGCGACCTTCGGCGCGACTGGGCTCGACGACGAATACGAGATGATCCGCGACCAGTTCCGCCGCTTCGCGGAGGACCGGGTGGTGCCGTTCGCCCATGGCTGGCACGAGCGCGACGAGCTGATCCCCATCGAGATCATCGAGGAGATGGGCGAACTCGGCGTCTTCGGTCTGACCATCCCCGAGGAATTCGGCGGCTTCGGCATGTCGAAGACCGCGATGTGCGTGGTCTCGGAGGAGCTCTCGCGCGGCTACATCGGCGTCGGCAGCCTGGGCACACGCTCGGAGATCGCGGCCGAGCTCATCCTCGGCGGCGGCACGGCGGAGCAGAAGGCGGAATGGCTGCCGAAGATCGCGAGCGCGGAGATCCTCCCCACCGCGGTCTTCACCGAGCCCAACACCGGCTCCGACCTCGGCAGCCTGCGCGCGCGCGCCACGCGTGAAGGCGACGATTACGTCGTTACCGGCGCCAAGACCTGGATCACCCATGCCGCGCGCGCCGACCTGATGACGATGCTGGTCCGCACCGACCCGGAGACGACCGACTATCGCGGCCTGTCGATGCTGCTTGCCCCGAAGCCGCGTGGCACGGTCGAGGCTCCCTTC
>CAYMOD010000274.1:0-1631 GCA_964391945.1 uncultured Rhodobacterales bacterium
CCGCGCGCCGCCGCGCCCGCGTGGTCATGGAGCCGGCGCCGGTCGAGCGGCGGCGCGGCGGCGAGGAGCGCCACCACCGCTTCGTAATCGGCGAGTCCGCCCTCGGAGAGGAGGCTGAAGGCCCGTCCCGCCGAGCCGCTGACAAATTCGGCGAGCGGCAGCGATCCGGGCGGCTCCGGCGCGCCGGCGGCGGCGAGCGCGCGGGCCAGCGCCTCCGGTCCGAGCGGCCGGCAACGAATCTCGCGGCAGCGCGAGCGGATCGTCGGCAGGAGGCGCGCCGGCTGGTGGCTGACGAGGAGGAGCGTGCCGCCCCTGGGCGGCTCCTCGAGGAGCTTGAGGAGCGCATTGGCGGCAGAGACATTCATCTCGTCCGCCGCGTCGATGATCGCGACCCGCCGGCCGCCGTCGGCGGCAGCGAACTGGAAGAAGCTCTTGAGGCCCCGGATCGTATCGACCGGGATCTCGGCGCGCAACCGTCCGCCCTTGTCGTCCCAGGGCCGCCGGCAGAGGAAAAGCGCGGGATGCGAGAGCGCCTGCGTCCGGCGGAAGACGAGGCTCGCCGGGTCGTTCGCGCCCGCGCGCTCCTTCGCATCCGCAAGGAGCCAGCGCGCGATCCGCCACGCGAGCGTCGCCTTGCCAACCCCGCGCGGGCCGGTGATCAGCCAGGCATGGTGCAGCCGCCCGGCTTCCGCCGCGGCATGGAAGGCCGCCTCCGCCACCTCCTGCCCGAAAAGCGCCGCCGTCTCGCGCGGATGCGGGGCGCCGGACAGGCGGTCGGGCTCGACCGGGGTCTCGTCCTTCATGCCAGCGCCTCCTCGACCGCGGCGGCGACACGGCCTGCGACTGTCTCTACCGGGCCGCCTGCCGGGATGACCCGGCAGCGCCGGGGCTCGGCCGCGGCGAGTGCGAGGAACCCGTGGCGGAGCCGGCGCTGGAACTCGGGGCCGAAGCCCTCGAAACGGGTCTCGTGCCCGCCGCGCCGGGCGCCGCGGCTGACGGCGGCTTCGGGATCGAGGTCGAGGATCAGCGTGCGGTCGGGGTCGAGCCCGATGGCGAGGGCGTGGACCCGGTCGACGAGGGCGCGCAGCTCGGCGCGGACGGTGCCCTGGTAGATGCGGGTCGAATCGACGTAGCGGTCGCAAAGGACGATGTCGCCGCGCTCGAGTGCGGGGCGGACGAGCCGTTCGACATGATCGCGGCGCGCGGCGGCGAAGAGCAGGATCTCGGTCTCGGCCGACCAGCGGCCGGGATCGCCCTCGACAAGCAGGGAGCGGATGAGCTCCGCTCCCGCGGAGCCGCCCGGCTCGCGGGTGACGACGACGCTCTCGCCATTGGCGCGGAGATGTTCGGCAAGAAGGGCGATCTGCGTGGTCTTGCCGGCGCCGTCGATGCCCTCGAAGGTGATGAAGCGCCCGGGACCGGCGCGAAACGGGCTCAGCATGGGACCCATCGTGAACCGCGCCGCGCCGGTCCGGCAGAGCGCTGGCCCAAGGTGGCGTCAACCCACGCGCTCCACGAGAACGCCCCGCGCCACCGTCGCACCTCTTTCGCAAGAAACCCGGAGAGCAGTGCCCGGGGTGCGGGGGCGGCGAGCATCCTGCCGGCGCGGGCGAACACGCCGGCGCCAGACA
>CAYMOD010000274.1:1731-3485 GCA_964391945.1 uncultured Rhodobacterales bacterium
CCATCCCGGCTGGAGACCCGGCCCCTTGCTTTCCCGCACGCCGTCACTCCGCCGGCGCCGCGATATAGCCGAGCGCCCGGTCGCGGGCGAGCGCCGCCGCCGCACCGATCCGCCGGACGAACCCGGCTTCTGCCACGTCGGCGCCGGTGACGAGGGGAAAGCGCGGCGTCTCCTCCCAGCCCGGGACATGCACGACGAGTTCCGCCACCGGCGTCCCGGCTGCGATTGGCGCCTGCAGCGGCCCGCGATAGACGATCTCGGCGGTGATCTGCCCCCGCGCCTCGTGCGGGACCAGCATGCTGAGATCCTGCGGTGCGACCAGCGGCACGGTATCGGCTGCCCCGAGCCAGACCTCGGCTGCCCCGACCGTCTCGCCCTCGTCGAAGAAGCGCACCGGCTGGAAGGCCGAGAAGGCCCAGCGCACCATCTGCTCGGTCTCGATGCGGCGCGCCTGTTCGCTCTCGAGGCCGTTGACGACGAAGACGATGCGCTGCCCGTCCTGCACCGCCGATCCGGTGAGGCTGAAACCCGCTTCCCGGGTATGGCCGGTCTTCAGCCCGTCGGCGCCGACCCCGAGCGTCAGCAGCGGATTGCGGTTGCGCTGGGTAATGCCGTTCCAGGTGTATTCGGTCTCGTCGAAGAGGGTGTAGAACTCCGGGAACTCCTCGATGATCAGGCGCGCAAGTTTCGCAAGATCCGCCGCGCTCATCTCGTGGCCGGGCTCCGGCCAGCCGGAGGCGTTCTTGAGCGTTGTCCCGGTCAGGCCGAGTTCGCGCGCGCGCGCGGTCATCGCCGCGGCGAAGGCCTCCTCGGTCCCCGCGAGCCCCTCGGCCACCACCACGCAGGCGTCGTTCCCGGACTGGACGATGATGCCGCGGATGAGATCGATCACCGGCACCGAGGTGCCGGCCTCGAGGAACATCCGCGAGCCGCCCATCGCCTGCGCCCGGTTCGAGACGACGAACCGGCTCTCGGGCGTGATGCGGCCGTCACGGATCGCCTCGAACACCATGTAGAGCGTCATCAGTTTCGACATCGAGGCGGTCGGCATCGGCTCATCGGCGTTCTTCGCGTGGAGCACGGTTCCGGTTGCATGATCGATGATGATCGCAGCCGTGCCGCGCGTGTCGAAAGCATGCGCCGGCATGCCGACGAGGAAGGCGAGAACGGCGAGAACGGACAGGCGCGACATGGGGCCCCGGGACCAGCAACACGGATACGCGCTCAGGGATAGAGGAATGCTGCCATCCTGTCGAGAATCACGTGATCAAAACCCCGTTGTCAGGGGACTGCCGCGCTCTCGACGAGCTGGATCCGAGAGCGGACCGCGACAATCGAGAGCGGCGCACTGGCGCGGTCACCGAGGCCGAGCGCCGCCGCGGCGGCGTTCGAGATGCGCGGCCCGTTGCCGCGGAAGAGTGGGACGACGACGGAGTGGCCGGTTTCGGGGCTGAGGAGCCGGCCGCGCTCGGGCCTGGGCAGGCCCGGCACTGCCGCCCAGAGACCGCCGGTCTCATCCGCCGCGGCGATGGCCGCCTCGGTCTCGATCTCCAGGACCCCGGGGACGAGCACGTCCGCGAAGGCGATCTCGATCGCCGGCCCGGTGGTCGCGGCTCCGATCTCCCCAGACGGCCTCCCGGCGCAGGCGGCGAGCACGATCAGGACGGCGAACGGACAGGCACGGCAAAAGGTCATCAGCTGCTGTTCCGCTCCAACCCGTTCCTGTCCATCCTCACCGCCATTATCCTCGCCGC
>CAYMOD010000275.1:0-3479 GCA_964391945.1 uncultured Rhodobacterales bacterium
GAACTCGCCTATTCCGATACCCCGGAATCGGCGGGAGAGTCAGAGGCTATCACTTTGACTTCTTTTACGAACGCGTTGACGATGCCTGAGACAGCAGATCGCCCGGCTGCAGCCGGGCGATCTTGAGGTTAGTCAGCTTTGGTTAACCAACGGTTTGGCTCGCCTCGATCGTGTCGGCGAACGTCCTCAGGCCCGCCTGCGGTGCGCTGACAAGCACGGCCATGTTCCCGGGCTTGTGCTCGTTGCGGAGCATTTTCATGTGCGCGTCCGGGATCTCCACCCAGGGAAAAACCTCGGACATGCACGGGTCGAGCCGCCGCTCCAACATCAGCTGGTTTGCCGCGCTCGCCTGTTTGAGGTGGGCGAAATGGCTACCCTGAACGCGCTTCTGGTGCATCCAGAGGTAGCGCGCATCCATGGTCAGGTTGAAGCCGCTGGTGCCGGCACAGATCACCACCATTCCACCGCGCTTCACCATCAGCACGGAGACGGGGATGGTCGCCTCACCCGGGTGCTCGAACACGAGATCGACGTTCACCCCCTTGCCGGTGATGTCCCAGATCGCCTTGCCGAAGCGGCGCGCTTCCTTGAGCCAGACATTGTATTCAGGCGTGTTCACCTTGGGCATCTGGCCCCAGCAGCTGAACTCCTTGCGGTTGATCACGCCCTTCGCGCCGAGGCCGATGATGTAATCGCGCTTGCTCTCGTCGGAGATCACTGCGATCGGATTGGCACCAGCGGTGTTGGCGAGCTGGACCGCGTAGACACCGAGGCCCCCGGTCGCACCCCAGATCAGAACATTCTCGCCGGGCTTGAGCTCATGCGGTTTGTGCCCGAAGAGCATGCGGTAGGCGGTGGCGAGCGTCAGCATGTAGCAGGCGCTCTCCTCCCAGGTGAGGTGCTGCGGGCGACGCATGAGTTGGCGCGACTGGACTCGTGCAAATTGCGCGAAAGAGCCGTCGGGAGTCTCGTAGCCCCAGA
The DNA here is from genome assembly GCA_964391945.1 of uncultured Rhodobacterales bacterium. Lineage (GTDB taxonomy): Bacteria > Pseudomonadota > Alphaproteobacteria > Rhodobacterales > Rhodobacteraceae > Amaricoccus. The sequence goes on from CAYMOD010000275.1 coordinate 982, forward strand.
TCCTCTGCGATGGCGAGAACATGGGATCGCCGCCGTTGCATTCTTCGTCGTCGCCATCGTCCTGGTTGCAATGGACGACGATTTCGTCGCCGACCTTCCAGCGTTTGACCTTGTCCCCGACCGCCCAGACGATGCCCGAGGCGTCGGAACCGGCGATGTGGTACTCGGCCTTGTGCACGTCGAAAGGCGAGATCGGCAGGCCGAGACCCGCCCAGATACCGTTATAATTCACGCCGGCCGCCATCACGAAGATCAGGACCTCGTCCGAATCGAGCTTGGGCGTCTCGACGATTTCCAGCTTGAAACTGTTCTTGGGTTCACCGTGCCTTTCACGACGAATAACCCATGCGTACATCTTCGGAGGTACGTAGCCGAGAGGCGGGATTTCACCGACCTCGTAAAGGTCTTTCTGCGGTGCGTCGTATTCGGGCTGGGTGGTCGGCGCGTCCAGCGGGGCCATGCTTTCCTCCTTACTCGGCGGGCGGCAATATCGCGCCGCAATGCGTAACAAAATTGCGGCGTCTACTCAGAATCATCCATTACATTATCGTGGCATGTCCGCAACCGCGTTGTGCGGTGCGGCGAAAAGGACCTGCCTGCATCGTCAGGACCCATCGCCGGCGTGCATCGACCTGTATGGAATGTCTGCATGGATTCGGGCCCGGCCATCAGATCCCTCCGGGCTCTTCCGGAGCCATCAGCAGATTCACCACCTGTGGCAGAGCCGCGCGCGGCAGGATGGCAAGGACGCGGCGCCGGTCGAAGGCGACCTCGACCCGGCCGCCCAAGGCGATGTTCGAAGTGCCAATTCGTGTATCGGGCGCCAGGGTCAGACCCTCGACGGACCAGCGCAGGCCGCGGCTCAGGACGCCCGTCACTGGCGCCATCGGGTAGAGCGATACCCGCATACCCGACGTGGCATCGAACGCCAGCACCTCGGGCGCAAGGAAGGCGAGGTCGTCGGGGCCGATCAGCACCGCCCGGCACCCGGGATGGCGGACGAGCGCACTCATCGCCGCGAGCTGGTGGTCGATGCGACCACCCACGAAGCCGACGCAGAGGTAGAGCGGGGCCGCGACGCTGCGAAGGCATTTCTCGAGATCGGTGGTCTCCTGCTCGGCAATCCGGTGTACCGGCACGCCGGCGGCGCGCAGGCGATCGGCGCTCCGGAGTGAATCGAGGTCGCCGATCACCGCGCCGAAGCGGTGGCCGCCGGGCAGGACCACCTCGCCGCCGCTGTCGGCCGCCACCGCCTCCGGCGCGAGCGCCAGCGCCTCGGCCAGCGCCTCGTCCCGAACCGGACCGCCGCCGACGAGCGTCACGGGGCCGGAGGCGCGATAAAGGACGGTCATCGCCCGTCCTCGGAGAAATCATCCTCGGGATCGGCGCGGCCGACGCCCCGGAAGATTGCCCGGAACGGCAGCGCCCAGATGATGCCGAGGACGATGTAGATCAGGAGTTCGACCACGATCGGCGGGCGGTCGAAGAGACCGACGATGCTCACGCCCGCAGCAATGTAGAGCGGCAGCCCTACCAGCAGGATGAGGATCGAAAGCCGACGGCGGGTGCGGTAGCGCAAGATGGTCTTACGCCACGAACGGATCGGTGACGAGGATGGTGTCATCGCGCTCAGGACTGGTGGAGAGCAGCGCCACCGGGCAGTGGATCAGCTCCTCGATCCGGCGCACGTATTTCACCGCATTGGCGGGAAGCTCCGCCCAGGAACGGGCGCCCGCCGTCGTCTCCGACCAGCCGGGCAGCGTCTCGTAGACCGGTGTCACCCGCTCCTGAAGCGCGGCTGCCGTCGGCAGATGATCGAGACGTTCGCCGTCGAGGTCGTAGCCGACGCAGATCTTCAGCTCCTCGAATCCGTCGAGCACATCAAGCTTGGTGAGTGCGATGCCGGTGACGCCGCCGGTGGTGCAGGTCTGGCGCACCAGCACCGCATCGAACCAGCCGCAGCGCCGCCGGCGCCCGGTGACGGTACCGAACTCGCGCCCGCGCTCGCCGAGGCGCTCGCCGGTCGCATCGGTGAGTTCGGCCGGAAACGGGCCGGCGCCGACACGCGTCGTATAGGCCTTGACGATGCCGAGGACGAAATCGATCGCTCCCGGCCCCATGCCGGTCCCGGTCGCCGCCATGCCCGCCATCGTGTTCGAGGAAGTGACGTAAGGGTAGGTGCCGAAATCGATGTCGAGGAGCGCGCCCTGGGCGCCTTCGAAGAGGATGCGGCGGCCCTGTTTGCGCTTCTCCGCCAGCACCCGCCACACCGGCCCGGCATAGGGCAGGATCTCGGGCGCGATCGCGAGGAGCTTCCCGCGCAATTCGTCGCGGTCCATCGCCGCCGCGCCGAGGCCGCGGCGGAGCGCATCGTGATGGGCATGGAGCCGTTCGAGCCTTGTGTCGAGCGTCGCGTGGTCGGCGAGATCCGCGACCCGGATCGAGCGCCGTCCGACCTTGTCCTCGTAGGCGGGGCCGATGCCGCGCCCGGTGGTGCC
>CAYMOD010000276.1:0-3459 GCA_964391945.1 uncultured Rhodobacterales bacterium
TCCTCGGGCTCGGCGTGGCGGCGGCGGCCCTCTCCGTGCTCGGCACCGATCTCGACCTGCGGCTGACGCGGTTCTTCGAGGAGACGAGCTATGTCGAAGCGCACGGGCGCAACATCGTCAACGTCATCCTCGTCGATTTCCGCGGCTTCGACACGATGGGCGAGATCGCGGTCCTCGTCTTCGCGGGGATCGCGACCATCGCGGCCCTGCTCGCCGGCCGAAAGAGGTCCTCATGAAGTCGCTGATCCTGTCCACGGCCACGCGATTCCTGCTGCCGATCATCCTCCTCGTGTCGTTCTTCATCTTCTATCGCGGCCACAACGAGCCGGGCGGCGGCTTCATCGGCGGGCTGCTCGCCGCAACCGCCTTCGCTCTCCTCGAGAAGGCGGCCGGCATCGAGATTGCGCGGCGGGCGCTCTGGTTCCACCCGATAGTGCTCGCCGGATTCGGGCTTGGGTGCGCGCTGGTCGCGGGGATCTGGGGCGGTCTCACCGAAGGCGTTTTCCTCCAGGGCATGTGGCCCTTCTACGAGTCCCTCGGCCTGCCGTTCGGCTCGATCTTCCTGTTCGACCTCGGCGTCTACCTGGTCGTGCTCGGGACGGTCAGCGGCATCCTCTTCAATCTCGAGGACGTGGTCCGGACCGAAGCGGACAGGGGGGACTGACGATGGAAGCGATCCTCGCGCTGCTCGCGGGATTCCTGGTGGCGGCCGGCGCCTACCTGATGATGAGCGGCAAGACGCCCTCCTACCTCTTCGGCCTGACGATGATCTCGAACGCCGCCAATCTCCTGATCTTCGGCTCGGGCCGGCTCACCTTCGGCGAGCCGCCGCTGATCCCCGAAGGCGCCGGGACGATCGAGGGCGCGGCCAACGCGCTGCCGCAGGCACTGATCCTCACCGCCATCGTCATCAGCTTCGGACTGCTCGCCTTCGCCCTCGCGCTCGCCTACCGCTCCTTCTATGTCCTGGAAACCACCGAGATGGACGAAATGCGCGAAGCCGAGCCGCTCGACCAGGGTCGCGGCTGATGCTGCTCTTCTGGCCAGTCGTCATCCCGTTTGCCACAGCCGTGCTGGCCATGCTGGCCTGGCGCTCGATCCGCTTGCAGCGCGTCATCTCGCTTGCCGGCGGCTTCGCGCTGCTGGCCGTGGCGATTCGCATCACCATGGAGGTGGCGCGCCACGGCCCCTTCGCAGCACAGGCTGGCGGCTGGCCCGCCCCCTTCGGCATCACCATGGTGGCCGATTGGCTCGCTGCAGCCATGGTGTTGATTACCGGCATCATCGCGGTCGCCACGCTGGTCTATGGCCTCTCGGACGTCACCGGGGATGAGGAGCATCACGGCCATCATCCTCTGACCCATGCCTTGCTCGCCGGCATCTGCGGCGCCTTCCTCACCGGCGACATCTTCAACATGTATGTCTGGTTCGAGGTCATGCTGATCTCGTCCTTCGGGCTGATGGTGGTCGGGGGCAGCAGGGCGCAGATCGACGGTGCGATGAAGTACGTCGGTCTGAACCTCATTGCCACGGTCACCTTCCTTGCGGGCGTCGGCCTGCTCTATGGCGCGACCGGCACTCTCAACATGGCCGACCTCCATATCGCGCTGCAGGGCCGCGCGAGCGAGGTGCCGGTGATCGCCTCCGCCGCCTTCCTGCTCTTCGCCTTCGGCGCCAAGGCAGCGCTGTTCCCGGTGTTCTTCTGGCTGCCGGCGTCCTATCATACGCTCTCCTTCACCACGTCCGCGCTTTTCTCGGGTATGTTGACCAAGGTCGGGGTCTACGCGCTGCTCCGCGTCTTCACGCTGGTCTTCGATCCCGGGATGGAGGCGATCCAGACGGTGCTGCTCTGGGGCGCGGCAATCACGATGGTGGTGGGAGTTCTGGGCGCGGCAGCACAGATGGACGTGCGACGCATCCTGTCGTTCCACATAATCAGCCAGATTGGCTACATGGTTCTGGGGCTGGCCATCCATACGCCGCTCGCCCTGCTCGGAGCGGTTTTCTACGTAATCCACCATATCATCGTTAAGGCGAACCTGTTCCTGATCGCCGGCATCATGCACCGCTACACCGGCTCGGAGGATCTGAACCATATCGGCGGCCTCTGGAAGCACCGGCCCTGGCTTGGCGTCCTGTTCCTGATACCCGCCATGTCCCTCGCCGGAATGCCGCCGCTCTCGGGCTTCTGGGCGAAGCTGCTGCTCCTGAGCGCCAGCCTTCAGGAGGAACGCTATGTGATCGCTTTCCTCGTGCTTCTGGTCGGGCTGCTCACGCTCTTCTCGATGTCGAAGATCTGGCAGTTCGCGTTCTGGAAGCCACATCCTCGCGGCGGGGCGGCGCTGAAGGGCGGCGTGCCGCTCTCCGCTCTTGTCCCGACGATCGGGCTCGCGGCGCTCACCATCTTCATCGGCTTGTACGCCGAGCCCTTCGTCAGGGTCGCCGCCGCCGCGGCCGATCAGCTCATGGAGCCGCGCGCCTATATCGCCGCCGTGCTGCCGGAGGCCCCATGAGCCTGATCCTCCGCCCCTTCCATATCCTGCGCCTGTTCCTGCTCTTCCTGTGGGACCTCACCATCTCGAGCCTCCAGGTCGCCAGGGCGGTGCTGTCGCCGCGCGATGTCGTGGAGCCGAGCTTCGTCGTCGTGCCGCTCACCCGGGCCCGCTCCGATATCGAGATCACGCTCGTCGCGAACTACATCACCCTGACGCCGGGCACGCTCACCGTCGACGTCAGCCCCGACCGCAGCACCCTCCTGATCCACAGCCTGTTCGCCGGCGGCGACGGCGAGGGGGTGCGCGCGGACGTGCAGGAAACGATCGAGCCGCGCGTAATCAAGGCGACCCGCTCATGATCATCGAAACCGCTCCCGCCGGTGTCCTCGGCATCGCCCTCGCGATCGCCACCCTCCTCCTCGTCGGCGCGCTTCTCGCCGCGCTCTGGCGGCTGCTTGTCGGGCCGACCCTCCCGGACCGGGTCATCGCCCTCGATATGGTTTCGGTGGTGATGGTGGTCTTCCTCGTCGTCTTCAAGCTGACGAGCGGCAACAACGCCTACATCTACGCGGCGATCTCGCTGGCGTTGATCTCCTTCCTCGCGACCGTCGCCTTCGCCCACTACATCGACCGCACCCGAGGGGATTCCCGTGATTGAATGGATCGCGTCCCTGCTTCTCGTCGCCGGCGCCTTCCTCTGCCTCGTCGCCGGGCTCGGCATCATCCGGTTCAGGGACACGTTCCAGCGGATGCATGCATCGAGCAAGACGGGGACCCTCGGGCTCGCGCTCGTCTGCGTCGCGGTCATGCTGCTCGCCGAAACCTGGCTCAACGTGGTCGAAGCGGTCTTCGTCTTCCTGTTCATGATCCTGACGGCGCCGATCGGGGCGCATCTGATTGGCCACGCCGCCTTCCGCACCCGGACGCCGATCCAGCCGGAGACGCGGATCGACCCCGGCTGCGA
>CAYMOD010000277.1:0-3452 GCA_964391945.1 uncultured Rhodobacterales bacterium
AGCTGCGCATCCTCGCCCATATCGCCGGGATCCCGGCACTGAAACAGGCCTTCGCCGACGGGCTCGACATCCACGCGATGACTGCGTCCGAGATGTTCGGCGTGCCGATCGAAGGCATGCCCGCCCAGATCCGGCGCCAGGCGAAGGCAATCAATTTCGGCGTGATCTACGGGATCTCCGCCTTCGGCCTCGCCAACAACCTCCGCATCCCGCGCGAGGATGCCAGACGTTTCATCGACACCTATTTCGAGCGGTTCCCGGGCATCCGCGCCTATATGGACCGCACCAAGGCCTTCGCGAAGACGCACGGCCATGTCGAGACCCTGTTCGGCCGCCGCATCCACACGCCCGAGATCAACGCGAAGGGACCGCAGGCAGCGTTCGCCTACCGCGCGGCGATCAACGCGCCGATCCAGGGCTCGGCCGCCGACATCATCCGCCGCGCGATGATCCGGGTGCCGAAGGCGATCGCCGGCCTGCCGGCGAAGATGCTCCTGCAGGTCCACGACGAGTTGCTCTTCGAGGTTGAGGAAAGCGCCGCCGACGAGGTGATCGCCCGTGTCCAGGCGGTGATGGAAGGGGCGGCGCTGCCGGCGGTCGAGCTTTCGGTGCCGATCGACGTCGAAGGCGGCAAGGGGCCGAACTGGACTGCCGCGCACTGAGGCGGAGGGGGCGAGCGGATTCCCACGCGGTTATCTGGCGGAGGCCCGCTCCGGGACCGAAATCTCTTGCCCATGCCCCGCCATCCGCCCGGAAACGGCGGCGCGGGGGCGCTCGGGTTCGAATCGGGCCGGTTGCGGCGGTGGTGATGGCAGGAGGTGCCCGTTGGCGCCATCTGGTGCGCGCAGGTACACGCATTGGTTCTTTCTCTGGCCAAGCATGTTCATCTGCGCCGGCGGGACGCTCGCTGCCCCCGCACTCTGGGCACTGCCCTCAAGGTTTCTTGCGCAAGAAGCCTGGCGGCTCGCCTCTCTTCATGGACCGTTAAGCGCGCGGGGTGAGGCTCCTCGCCATGGCCTCCGGCGTTCTTGTCCTGCTCGTGGTCTTCGTGACGTTGACGCTCGCGCCCGGTGGTGCACGGGCCGAATTCCTGCGGATCGCCGTCTATAACGCTGCCCTGAGCCGCGACGCTCCCGGTCTCCTCCTGCGCGACATCCGTCGCGGAACTCCGCAGACCGAGGCCGCGGCCGCAATGATCCGGGCGCTTGACGCCGATATCCTGCTCCTCACCGGTTTCGATCAGGATCTTCGCAACCTCGCCCTCGGCGCCTTCCTCGCGCGGCTGCGGGAGGGAAAGGACGGCATCGACTATCCGCATATCTTCTCGCCTCCCGGCAACAACGGCCTCGCGTCGCTCAGCGATCTCGACGGCAACGACAGGCGCACCGGCTGGGGGGATGGCTGGGGCTGGGGGAAGTTCCCCGGCCATTCCGGCATGGCGCTGGTCTCGCGCCTGCCGATCGACGAAGACGCCGCGCGGACATTCAGGCTGCTCCTCTGGGGGGCACTTCCCGGCGCGAATCTCCCCGAGGACGCCGAGGGCAATCCCTGGCCCGATGCCGAGACACGCGCGGCGATGCGGCTTTCGTCGCGCGGGCACTGGGACGTGCCGGTGATCCTGCCGGACGGGAGCCGGCTGCATCTTCTTGCCGCCTACCCGACGCCGCCGGTCTTCGACGGGCCGGAAGGCCGCAATCTCCGCCGCAACCACGACGAGATCGACTTCTGGCGACAGTATCTCGATGGCTGGGCCGCGCCGGACGATGCCGGCCTGAGCGCAGCCGCCCCCGTTGTGCCGGTCATCCTCATCGGCAGTCTCAACGCCGACCCCGAAGACGGCGACGGGCGCCGGGTGGCGGTGCAGCGGCTCCTCGCCCACGATCGTCTCCGGGATACGGCGCCGGCGAGCGAGGGCGGCGTGGCGGCCGCGGCGCGGCAGGGCGGCGTCAACCGGCACCATCTCGGCGATCCCGCCCTCGACACCGCCGACTGGCGCGACGAGGATGGACCGGGAAATCTCCGCGTCGATTACGTGCTTCCCGATGCGCGGCTCGCGGTTCACGCTGCCGGCGTGCTGTGGCCGGCACCGGATGGCGCGCTCGCCGAGGTGGCGGAGACCGCCTCCGCGCATAGGCCGGTATGGGTTGATCTGGAACTTCCGACAAGAGATGGTGGCCTTGACCGGGTGGCAACGGAGCGCTAGCCCGCTCGCCAATCAGAAAACAACGAGGACCCCGGTCATGGCGCATTCCCTTCTCATTCTGCCGGGCGACGGCATCGGGCCGGAAGTGATGGTCGAGGTCCGCAAGATCGTCGAGTGGTTCGACCGCAACGGCATCGCCTTCGAGATCGAGGAGGGGCTCTGCGGCGGCTGCGCCTATGACACGCATGGCGTTCCGATCACCGACGAGACGATGGCAAGGGCGCAGGCGGCCGATGCCGTCCTCCTCGGCGCGGTCGGTGGGCCGCAATATGACACGCTCGACTTCGCGCTGCGGCCGGAACGGGCGCTCCTGCGGCTGCGCAAGGAGATGGATCTCTACGCCAACCTCCGCCCTGCCAAATGCTTCGAGGCGCTGGCGGATTTCTCGTCGCTGAAGCGCGAAGTGGTCTCCGGCCTCGACATCCTGATCGTGCGGGAGCTGACGAGCGGCGTCTATTTCGGCGCGCCGCGCGGCGTCTCCATGGAAGAGGGCGAGCGGGTCGGCATCAACACCCACCGCTATACCGAGCGCGAGATCGCGCGCGTTGCCCGCTCGGCCTTCGACCTCGCGCGCCGGCGGCAGAACCGCGTCTGCTCGATGGAGAAATCGAACGTGATGGAGGCGGGCGGCCTCTGGCGCGACGTGGTGCAGGAAGTGCATGATGCCGACTACCGCGATGTCGAGCTCAGCCACATGCTCGCCGATGCCGGCGCGATGCAGATCGTGCGCTGGCCGAAACAGTTCGACGTGATCGTGACCGACAATCTCTTTGGCGACATCCTCTCGGATGCCGCCGCCATGCTGACCGGCAGCCTCGGCATGCTGCCCTCGGCCTCTCTCGGCGCGCCGCAGGCGAACGGGCGGCCGAAGGCGCTCTACGAGCCGGTGCACGGCTCGGCACCCGACATCGCCGGTCAAGGCAAGGCCAACCCGATCGCCTGCATCCTGAGCTTCGCGATGGCCCTGCGTTATTCGTTCGACGCGGGTGAAGCGGCCGACCGGCTGGAGAACGCGGTGGAGCAGGTACTCGCCGATGGGCTCAGGACCGCCGATCTGCTCGGCCAGTCCGGGGGGAAAGCGGCCTCGACCGCCGAGACCGGCGACGCCATCGTCGCGGCGCTGAACCGCGCGGCGTAAAGGCGCCGCGATCGGCCGCACTGGCTGAAGACGCGACCCTCAGCCACACAGGCTGAAACCGCGGGACCGAGTTGCATATCCGAAGACCCGCTCCGGCGTTCCGCCGCGCCG
>CAYMOD010000278.1:0-3434 GCA_964391945.1 uncultured Rhodobacterales bacterium
GCGCCATCTGCATCGCCGCAACCGTCATCTTCTGGTTTATGAGTCCTGAGCCTAGATCAAGGCTGGTTGGCACTTTCTGAGGGGAGTTCGTCAGGGACGTTCGCAAAGGGCCGCGACGGCGCCCGTTGGCGATGTTGGCGATTGGCCTCGTACCTGCGACTGCGGCGCCTGAACTAGCGAGCACCATCTGGGATGTTTCCACCTCGTGCGGCGCCCCTTCGGCCTTGGCAGCGCCTGGCTCACTCCGCCGCCGCGGCGTGCGTTCGCGATCGTGCGATTTCGGGCTGGAGGTCTGAAACCGGCCTTGACCAATAGCAATTTTGTCGGCTTTGTACCCAAGTAAAATGGTGGGAATTTGGCAGGCCGGAAGGTCTGGACAAGGAGGGAAGGTGCCGCCCGAGCGCGTTGCCGTGACCCTGAATCCCACCGCCGTCACCGTCAAGACGATCGAACTGGACAGGGAAAGAGAATGAACCGAACCCACTGCAGCCTGATCGCCATCGCTGCGCTTGCCGCCGCACCCGCGATCGCACAGGACCTCACCCTCTATTCCGGACGGGGCGAGACGCTCGTCGCGCCGATCATCGAAGCCTTCAGCGAGGAAACCGGGATCGGCGTCGATGTGCGCTATGCCGGGACATCCGAACTCGCGGTTCTCCTGCAGGAGGAGGGCGAGGCGACCCCGGCCGATCTCTTCTGGTCCCAGGATCCGGGCGCGCTTGGCGCGGTGGCGGATCTCCTTGCCGAACTCCCCGCGGATGTCACCGAACGCGTGCCGCCGGCGCTGCGCGACACCGGGAACCGCTGGATCGCCACCTCGGGCCGCCAGCGCGTCCTCGTCGTCTCGACCGAGCGGGTGGACGAGGCCGAGATGCCCGCGAGCATCCTCGACCTCGCGGACGAACAGTACCGCGGCCGCGTCGGCTGGGCGCCGACCAACGGCTCGTTCCAGCTCCACATCACCGCGATGCGGGAGGCGCTGGGCGAGGAAGAGACCCGCGCGTGGCTCGAGGCGATGGTCGCCAACGAGCCGGTGGTCTTCTCCAACAACTCGGGGATCGTGCAGGGCATCGCCGATGGCGAGGCCGATTTCGGCCTCGTGAACAACTACTATCTGTCACGATTCCTGGCGAGCGATCCGGAATTTCCGGTCAGATCGGCGCATTTTGCGGACGGTGACATCGGCAATCTGCTCTCGGTCGCGGCCATCGGCATCACCGCGGCCTCGGACCAGCAGGAGGAAGCGGCGGCGTTCATCGAATTCCTGCTCTCGCCGCAGGCGCAGCAGTATTTCGCGAGCAAGGTGAGCGAATACCCGGTCACGCAATCCGTGGTCCTCGGCTCCGACCAGCCGACGCTCGAGATGCTCGAGGCGAACGCGCCCGACATCGACCTCAACACGCTCTCCGATCTCGAGGGTACGCTCGAGCTCCTGCGCGAGGCCGGCCTCTTGTGATCGCCGGCTTCGCCCCGGCCCGCCGGCGATCGGCGGGCCAGATCGCGCTTCTCGCCCCGGCGCTCGCCGTCGGGGCGCTCATGCTTGCGCCCCTCTTCTACCTTGTGCTGCGCGCGCTGCAGGCGGACACCGCGACGGTGGCGTCTCTCCTCCTGCGCCCGCGCACGCTCGACCTCATCGTCAACACCGCGGCGCTCGCCGCCGGCGTGCTCGTGCTCACGACGCTGATCGCGCTGCCGCTCGCCTGGCTCACGACCCGCACCGACCTGCCGGGACGCCGCGTCCTCAACATCCTCGCCGTGCTGCCGCTCGCGGTGCCGGGCTATGTCATGGCCTATGCGCTGATCGGGCTTTCGGGCAATTACGGGTTCATGAACGCGCTTTTCGGCATCACGCTGCCGCGGCCGGAGGGCTGGTTCGGCGCGACGCTGGCGCTCTCGCTCTATACCTATCCCTATCTCTATCTCAATCTGCGCGCCGCCTTTTCCGGCCTCGATCAGACGCTCGAGGAGAGCGCGCGCGCGCTTGGCTGCGGCCCGCGGGAGGTCTTCACCCGCGTCACCCTGCCGCATCTGATGCCGGCGATGATGGCGGGCTGGCTCGTCATCGGCCTCTACACGATCGGCGATTTCGGCGCGGTCGCGCTCATGCGGTTCGAGGCGTTCTCCTACGCCCTCTACCTCGCGTATTCCTCGGCCTTCGACCGGCTCTATGCCGCGTGGATCGCGCTCATGCTCGTCGCTGTCGCGCTCACCGTCGTCTGGTGGGAGGCGCGGCTGCGTGCCAACGCCCATTTCGCCCGCACCGGCTCGGGCAGCGGCGTGCGCCTGCGCCGCATCGCGCTGCCGCCGCTCGCCCGCACCGGCGCCTACGCCTTCTCCGGTCTCGTCGTGCTCGCCGCGCTCGGCCTGCCGATCGCGGTGCTCGGCTTCTGGCTCCTGCGCGAGCCGATCTGGCCGGTCCTGCCCGATCTCGTGCGCTCCTTCGGCCAGTCGCTGTCGGTCGCAGCGCCCGCGGCCTTCCTTGCCGTCCTCCTTGCGTTTCCCATCGCCGTGCTCGCGGTGCGCTTCCCCTCGCCGCTCTCGAATCTCGTCAACCGGCTCGCCTTCGTCGGCTACGCGATCCCGGCGCTCGCCTTCGCGCTCGCCTTCGTGTTCCTCGCGCTCGAAGGCGCGCCCTTCCTCTACCAGACCCACGTTCTGCTCGTGCTCGTCTACGCGCTCGCCTTTCTGGCGCTGGCGCTCGGACCGATCCGCGCCTCCCTCTATCAGGCCCGCCCGAATCTCGAGGATTCGGCGCGCGCGCTCGGCTATGGCCCGATTGCCACTTTCGTCCACGTCGTCCTGCCCTGCATCCGGCGCGGCGTGACTGCCGGCCTCGTCCTCGTCTTCGTCGTCGTGATGAAGGAACTGCCGATCGCGTTCCTGCTCTCGCCCGCCGGCTTCCGGCCGCTCGCGGTCCAGCTCTTCAGCCGCACCTCCGAGGGCATGCTGATCGCCGCCGCACCCTATGCCGCCGCGATCATCGCCTTCTCCGGCTTGACCGTCGCCGCCGTGCTCAGGCAGGAGGGGCGCCTTGAGTGAGGGAAAGTCATGAACGCCGTCACCGGCCGGTCGCCTGCGCCCGACATTCCGATCCTCGTGCGCCGTGCGCCGCCCACCCTGCTCGCGCTCGAAGGGCTCACGAAACGCTTCCTCTCGGGCGAAGCCGCCGCCGTCGAGGACGTCGCCTTCACCGTCGCGGAAGGCGAGCTCGTCTCGCTGCTCGGGCCCTCGGGCTGCGGCAAGACCACGACCCTGCGCCTCATCGGCGGATTCGAGACGCCCGATGCAGGCACCATCCGTCTGCATGGGCGCGACATCACGCGCCTGCCGCCGGAGAAGCGCGGCATCGGCTTCGTCTTCCAGGACTACGCGCTGTTTCCCCATCTCAGCGTGCTCGAGAATGTCAGGTTCGGCCTGCGCTCCCTGCCACGCGG
>CAYMOD010000279.1:0-3423 GCA_964391945.1 uncultured Rhodobacterales bacterium
AGGTGAGCGCGCCTCTGGAGGCTGGCCTCCGGGATATCGGGCTCGAAGTGGTAGTGTTCGAGTGATGTGACTGTGAGGGCATGGTCGTTGGGCATTGCCGATGGCTACTTATGTTACTGCTCCGGTTGCGGCGGTTCGCGGGAAGGACGGCGAGAGCGTCGGCACGGGCTGCCTCGTGCTCGGGCGCTTCGTGTTGACCTGCGCGCATGTGGTGGCGGAGGCGGTCGGCGCTGACGAGGCGAGCCCTGCCGCGCCCGATGGGACAGTGATGCTCGACCTGCCCTTCCTCGGGCACAGGGGGCTTTCGGCCAAGGTGGCCGCCTGGTACCCGGTGCGGCCGCTGGCCGACCTGGTTCGCGATCCGCGTGCCGACATTGCAGTCCTCGAGCTGGAGGGCGGGAGGGAGATTGCGGGTGGGCTGCGCCCGGAGGACATCGACCGCCGCCCGCCCCTGCCGGGATCGCGGTTCCTGACCTACGGCTTTCCCGACGGGTGGAGCGAGAGCGGCACCCGGGCGGATGGCGAGGTCCTGGTCGCGGTCCCGGGCGGCTGGCTGCAGGTGCGCGACACCCAAGGCTATGGGTTCTTCATCAGGCGAGGGTTCAGCGGAGCGCCAGTGTTCTCGGTGCCGGCTCCGGGTGCGGTGGGAGATCGGCCGCGGCTGATCGGCCTCGCGGCGCAGGCCGAGGGCGACGAGCGGGTGCGGCTCGCGCTCGTGTTGCCGGCGCAGCAGCTTTGCACGGCCTGGCCGTCCCTCGCCCGCCCCTACCTTGGTCTCTTTGCCTTCGGCGAGGAGGAGGCGGACCTCTTCTTCGGGCGCGAGACCTTCGTCACGGAGCTGGAGGTTAAGCTCGCAGACCATCCGTTCACCGCGGTGGTCGGCCCCTCAGGGGCGGGCAAGTCTTCCGTGGTGCTGGCAGGTCTGATGCCCCGGCTGAAGGCAAAGGGTTGGCACGCGGCGGTCTGCCGACCGGGGCGCAAGCCCCTGCGGGAACTTGTGCTCGGGCTCGTGCCGCTGCTCGACCCGACGGCGACCAGCGTCCATGCCTGGGAGAAGCTGGCGGACGACTGGACGGGGCGGCTGGCGGAGGATCCTGGACATATCCTCGACCTCGGACGGCGCCTCTGTAATGGCGACCATGGCCGGACGCTCCTGGTGATCGACCAGTTCGAGGAGTTCTTCACCACAGATGCCGCGGCGCCTGATGGGGCGGTCGCGCGCCGGAACGAGGTCACGCGCGAGGATGGCTCGCCCCGGCAGGCGGCTTTCCTGAAGGTGCTGGAGGCGATCGGAAGGCAGGACCCGCGCTCGGCGCCGATCCGGGCGGTAGCGACGCTGCGGGCCGACTTCATGGGAGCGGCGCTGCAGATCGGCCGGCTCACGGAACTCCTGCGCGATGCGGACGTGAAGCTCGGGCCGATGACGGCGGCGGAACTCAGCGACGCCATCCGCAAGCCGGCCGAACAGTTCGGGGTCACCTTCGAAGCCGGGCTTGCCGAGGAAATGGTGGCAGACATGAAGGGGCGGCCGGGCGGCCTGCCGCTCCTGCAGTTCGCGCTCGACCGCCTCTGGCAGCGGCAGAAAGACCGGCGGCTCGATCTTGCCGCCTATCGCGGGCCCGATGGCAGGGGCGGGCTCGAGACCGCGCTGAACGAGTACGCCGAGGCGGTGCTCGCGGAACTCCGTCGCGACCGGGAACTCGGGGTGGAGGTCGAGGCGCGGGTGCGGCGGATCATGCTTCGGCTGGTCCGGCTGGCGGAGGGCGAGGGTGCGCCGGACGCTCGCGCAGTGGTCCGGCGCACGGAGTTGCAGCCCGATGACTGGCCGCTGGTCGGACGGCTGGCAGAGGCACGGCTGGTGATGATCGGCCGGAGCACCACGAGCGGCGAGGACACCGCCGAGGTGGCCCACGAGGTGCTGATCGGTGCCTGGGAGCGGCTCAAGGCCTGGCTCGACGCCGACCGCGCCTTCGGCCTCTGGCGGCAGCGGCTGAAGGCGGATCTGGAGCGTTACGACGCCATTCCCGAAGACGCCTATCTGCGCGGCGGTGTCCTCGCCGAAGCGACAGCCTGGCTCGCCAGCCACCGCGATCAGCTCAACGACCAGGAACGCGCCTTCATCGAGGCAAGCGATGCCAATGCGCGGCATGAGGCGGAGCAGGAGCTGCGAGACGCCGAGGAGCGGGCCGCTCTGGCCGCGGAGAACCAGCGGCGGGCGGAGGAAGGCAAGCGCCTCGCAGAGGAAGCGCGGGTTCGTCAGACCCGGATGAACCGGCGGCTGATTGCCGTTCTTGGGCTCCTGCTGATCACGCTGCTTGGGATTGGCTCTCTTTACCTCGTTAATCGTGCGCAGCGACTGGAAGCGGATGCGGCCGCAATGCGTGCCGAAGCTGAGGCCGCACGGGCGGTCGCGGCAGCGCGAGAGGCAAAGGGAAGGCAGCTCGCGGCCGAAGCTATCACGATCCAGCGTGACCTTTCAGGTCCAGGCAGCGCAACCAGGGCCGCCGCACTTGCCATCGAGGCATGGCACGGGTTCAGACCCCGGCCGCCTTTCAGGCGGCATCCACGGCGCTGCGTGAGCTTCCTGTCGCGGTAGTCAAACACGACGACTGGGTTCAGGCTGTCGCCTTCAGCCCGGATGGCGCCTTGCTCGCCACCGGCAGTGATGACGGCAGCGCCCGGCTGATCCGAACCATTGACGGGAGCGAGGTTGCTCGCATCGAGCATAGTGACTGGGTCATGGCCGTCGCCTTCAGCCCGGATGGCGCCCTACTTGCCACCGGCAGCAACGACGGCAACGGTGGTGGTGGCGTCCGACTGATCCGCACCGCCGATGGTAGCGAGGTTGCCCGCATTGAGTACGATAGCGGGGTCTTCGCCCTCGCCTTCAGCCCGGACGGGACCCTGCTCGCCACCGGCAGCGGCGACGCTAACGCCCGGTTGATCCGCACCGCCGACGGCAGCCAGACTGCCCGCATCGAGCACGGCGACTGGTGGGTCCTTGCCATCGCCTACAGTCCTGACGGTGCTCTGCTCGCCACCGGCAGCGATGACGGCAATGCCCGGCTGATCCACATCGCTGACGGCAGCGAGACTGCCCGCATCGAGCATGGCGGCAGGGTCTGGGCCGTCGCCTTCAGTCCCGACGGCGCATTGCTCGCGACCGGCAGCGAGGACGACAGCGCCCGGTTGATCCGCACCGCCGACGGCAGCGAGGTTGCCCGCATCGAGCACGGAAACGACGTCGAAGCCATCGCCTTCAGCCCCGACGGTGCGCTGCTTGCCACCGGCAGCAACGATGGTGCCCGGCTGATCCGCACGACCGACGGCAGCGAGATCGCCCGCATCGAGCATGGCGACTGGGTCATGGCCGTCGCCTTCAGTCCCGACGGCGCATTGCTCGCGACCGGCAGCGAGGACGAC
>CAYMOD010000280.1:0-3395 GCA_964391945.1 uncultured Rhodobacterales bacterium
GAATGCTCCTACGGCGACAGGACGCTGAAGACCCAGGATCTCGACACGTTCGACTTCACCGGCTGGGACATCGCCTTCTTCGCGATCGGCTCGGACGCGACGAAGGAATACGCGCCGAAGGCGGCGAAGGCCGGCTGCGTGGTGATCGACAACTCCTCCCTCTATCGCTACGACCTCGAGGTGCCGCTGATCGTGCCGGAGGTGAATCCCGACGCGATCGAGGGCTATTCCCGCAAGAACATCATCGCCAACCCGAACTGTTCGACGGCGCAGATGGTCGTGGCGCTGAAGCCGCTGCATGACCGCGCCCGGATCAGGCGGGTGGTGGTCGCGACCTACCAGTCGGTCTCGGGCACCGGCAAGGAGGCGATGGACGAGCTCTGGAGCCAGACCAAGGGCATCTACGTGCCCGGCCAGGAGGTCGCGCCGAAGGTCTACCCGAAGCAGATCGCCTTCAACGTCATCCCGCATATCGATGCCTTCATGGAGGACGGCTCGACGCGCGAGGAATGGAAGATGGTCGTGGAGACCAAGAAGATCATCGATCCCGCGATCAAGGTGCAGGCCACCTGCGTGCGGGTGCCGGTCTTCGTCGGCCACGCGGAGGCGCTGACCATCGAATTCGAGGATCCGATCGACGCCGACGAGGCGCGCGAGATCCTGCGCGAGGCGCCCGGCATCCTCGTCGTCGACAAGCGCGAGGCAGGGGGCTACATGACCCCGGTCGAGTGCGCCGGCGAATTCGCGACCTACGTCAGCCGCATCCGCGAGGATTCGACGGTGGATAACGGCCTCTCGATGTGGGTCGTTGCGGACAACCTCCGCAAGGGCGCGGCGCTCAACGCCGTCCAGGTCGCCGAGTTGCTTGGACGCCGGGTGCTGAAGAAGGGCTGACCGGCCGGGATACGGGCGCAGCCGGCTTCGCATCACCCGCCTCCCCTGGAAGGGCGCGGCCCTTGTGCCCTTTCGTCCGTGTGCTCTTTCGCGGGAGGTCAGAGCCAGGGCGGCAACGGGCGCTCGACATCGAGGATGCGCGCCAGCACGCGGCGGCGGAGCGGAGCAAGGCTGAGCGCGATCGGCGGCAGGTGGCGACGGGCGAGCCGGACGAATGGGGTCGCGCCGATCACCACCGTGGTCAGGGCGCGGGTCTGGGCAAGCGTCCGCCGCGCGACTGGCAACCGGGCGGCGGAATATTCGGCCTCGCGCCCCTCGGCAATCGCCCATGCGGCCCAGGCCGCGTCCTCGATCCCGAGATTCATGCCGCGCGCGCCAACCGGCGAGTGGACATGCGCGGCATCGCCGGCAAGCAGGACCGGACCGGTCGCAAAACGCGGCGCCATCCGGTAGGAGACGTGGAAACGCGAGGTCCAGCCGATGCTGCCGCCGCGATCCTCGGGCCGGATCAGCCGGTCGAGGTCGCGGATGGACGCGACGTAGCGCACGGTGGTCGCATCGATCGGGATACGGCCAAAGGCCCCGCCGTCCCTCAGGAATTCGAACACGAGAGTCGAGGGATCGCACGCCGCCGGCAGGTGGAGATCGGCGAGGTTCCAGTCGGTTGCGGTCGCCTCGCCCTCGAAGGGGATGCCGGCCGCGCTGCGCACCGAGGAATGCGCGCCGTCGCATCCGAGCACGCGGTCGAAGGCGGCGGTCTCGGTCCCGCGCGGGCCGGCAAGGATCGCCGTCATCTGCGCTCCGGGCATCTGCGCTCCGGGAGCGAGGCCGGCGAACCGCGTCTTCCATTCCGGCACGATGCCGCGCTCATCGAGGGCAGCGAGGAGCAGATGCTCGGTACGGCTCTGGGGCAGGACGCGAATGCAATCCTCCGGGCGGCCGAGTTCGGCAAAGGCCATCGTGGCGAGGCGCCTGCCCTGCGCGTGGATCTCGATGCGGCGGATCGGGTTGCCTTCCCGCCGGATCCTCTCCGCAATCCCGGAAGCCTCGAGGAGGGCAAGCGTCCGCGGCAGGACACCGAGGGCGCGGCTCTCGGCTGCCGGCGTCGGGCCGGGTTCGGCGTCGATGATGCGCGGGATGTGGCCGCGGCGCGTGAGTTCAAGCGCGGCCACAAGCCCGGCCGGCCCGGCGCCGACAATGAGTATCGACGGTTTCGCGGCTCTCAAGGATCGCATCCGTCATCCGCCTGGTCCGCGCATCATCCTGCCACAAGGCGCGCCGCCGTGGAAGCGTGGGCAGCGTCCGTAGCGGGTACGGGCTTGATGTCGGGTCCCCGGTTTCAGAGCGGGACGAACGCGTCCGTCGCCCCGTCCAGCACCTCGAGCTCGCCCTCGCGCAGGTTCTTCCAGGCGCCGTGGATGCTGAGCCGCCCCGCGGCAACGGCATCGCGGACGAAGGGAAAGGTCGCGAGATTGCGGAGCGAGACGCGGATCGCCTCCTTCTCCAGCGCGGCGAGGCGGGTGGGAATGTCCGGAATGTGACGCACCGCCTCGTAGCCGGGCGCAAGGATGCGGAGCCAGTTGCCGACGAAACTCTCGGGGCGGGCGAGGTCGGGCGCCTCCCCCGTACAGAGATCGTGGCAACCGCGCACCCCGCCGCAGCCCGAATGACCGAGCACGATCAGGTGGCGTACACGGAGCGTATTGACCGCGAATTCGAGCGTGGCCGAGGTGCCGTGCGGCTCGCCGTCAGCCTGATGGGGTGGCACCAGTCCGGCGATGTTGCGATGCATGAAATAATCGCCCGCTCCGGCGCCGAACATCTCCGAGACCAGCACGCGGCTGTCGCAACAGGAAATGATCATCGCCGCCGGCGACTGACCGTTGGCGGCGAGCGCGGCATAGCGACCGCGGTTGGGCTCGAAATCAGTCGCCCGCCAGGTGCGGAAGCGCCCGGCCAGCATCTCCGGCAACGGTTCTGCCTGCATCCGCCATCTCCTCTCTCTTCGCGCGCGGTTAAGATTGAGTTCGCGGCATTTTGCAAGGCAGCGAATGATCGACACCCTGCGATTTCAATCCGCCCTTCAGGAATGGCGCCCGATGCTTGTGCCGGGGTTCGCGACAGGGGGAATCATGGAGGCGCAGGTCATCGGGCTTGCCGTGCACGAACCGGCAGTAGTCGACACGCAGCGGATCACCGTCCTGCACCAGTCGCTCGGGCCGGAACGCTGCAGAAAGGTGGTCGCCGAGGTGGTATCCCACCTGAGCGAACGGCTGGCGCGGCTCGAATCATCGCTGCGGGACACGGCGGAGGCATCGCGGCTCGCGTCACGCCTCGCGAGTCTCTCGGAACAGGTGGGACTCGCCGATTTTGCCCGGATCGCGCGTGACCTCGGCCTCTGCCTCGACGCGGGCGACAGCATCGCGGCCGCCGCGGTCGCCGCGCGGCTGATCCGGATCGGGGAGGACTCGTTCGGCGCGGTGCTGTCCCACACCGGCCAC
>CAYMOD010000281.1:0-3393 GCA_964391945.1 uncultured Rhodobacterales bacterium
GGCGACGGAGAGTTTTTCTAGCTTCTCCTGTACCTTCGCCTTGCGCCGCATGCCCGCGGTATCGAAGAGGCGGACCGGCAGTCCGTCCCAGTCCATCTCGACGGAGATGGCGTCGCGGGTGATGCCGGCCTCCGGGCCGGTCAGAAGCCGCTCCTCGCCGAGGATGGCGTTGACGAGGGTCGACTTGCCGGCGTTCGGCCGACCGATGATTGTGACCTGGATCGGCCGCGTGGGTTCGGCCTCCTCCGCGCCGTCCCTGTCGGGATCGTCCTCGGGCTCCGCCGGGACGGGCAGTGTTCCGGCGATCTCACGGAGCGCGTCGTGGAGTTCGTCGAGGCCCTCGCCGTGTTCGGCGGAGAGGCCGATCGGCTCGCCGAAGCCGAGCGCCCAGGCGTCGAGCACGCCGGCCTCGCCCGCCCGCCCCTCCGCCTTGTTGGCGACGAGAATGACGCGGGCGCCGCGGCGGCGGAGGAGGTCGGCAACCGCCGCGTCGGTCGCCGTGACGCCGGCGCGGGCATCGATCAGGAAGAGGACGATGTCGGCCATGCCCACCGCCCGCTCGGTGAGGGTGCGCATCCGTCCCTGCAGACTCGCGTCGTCGGCCTCCTCGAGCCCGGCGGTATCGAGGAGGGTGAAGCGCAGGACCCCGAGGCGGCCCATGCCTTCGCGGAGGTCGCGGGTGACGCCCGGCTGGTCGTCGACGAGCGCGAGGCGCCTGCCGACGAGCCGGTTGAACAGGGTCGACTTGCCCACGTTCGGCCGGCCGACGATGGCGAGGGTGAAGGACATGCGGCGGTCTCGCCCGTTCCGGGGCATCCGGGAGGGAAGTCCGGACGCCGAGTATGGCAGTGGTTGGCACAGGTTTGCGCCACGAAGACAGTGTCTGGCGCGGGTTCGCGCCCTGGGCGCAGTGTTAGCGTGGGCCAGTGTTACTGGAAAGCATGCAGCCGGCCGTTGGTGGTCACGACATAGAGGGTGCCGCCCGCCACCACCGGCGCGGATGCGGCCGGCGCCGGCAGCGCGACCGCCCCGAGCGGGTTGCCGGTCGCCGGGTCGAAGGCGCGCAGCTGCCGGTCGCCGCCCGCGACCCAGAGCCGTCCGCCGGCGAGGACCGGGCCGTGATGCGGCAGCGCCTCGCGGCGGCGGCTCGTGCGGTATTCGGGGAGTTGCTGCGACCAGAGGAGCTGGCCTGTCGCCGCGTCCGCCCGGACGAGCGTTCCGGTATCGGAGAGGAGAAAGATCGAGCCGCCGACTGGCCAGCCGGGACCATAGGCGCCTTCGTCCATCGTCCAGCGTCGCTCGCCGGTCATGCGGTCGAGGGCGATGGTGCGCCCGCTCTGGTTGGAGGCATAGACGGTGTCGCCGGCGATTACCGGATCGCCGCTCATGTCGCTGATCCGGTTGCGCACGAGGCCGCGGCGGCCGCCGGTGACGGCTTGGCCCCAGGCCTGCGTGCCGCTCCGGGCGACGACGCCGAGGATCTCGCCCGAGGAGAACGGCAGTACGACCAGCGGCCCTTCCGCCGCCGGGCTCGCGCCGCCCAGAAGTCCGGCGGTGGAGCCGGTGCCGGAGATGCGCCAGAGAAGCGCGCCGCTTGAGGCGTCGAGGGCGATGGCGGTGTCGTTCCGGGCGATGGCGAAGACGCGCCCGTCGAGCACGGCAGGTGCGGCGCGGGCCGGTGCCTCGAGCTGGTGGCGCCAGCGGACCGCACCGGTCGCGGCGTCGATGGCGAGGACCTCGGCGTAGCCCGTCGTGGCGTAGACGGTGCCGTTCGCGTAGGCGAGGCCGCCGCCGAAACCACTTTCCGCGCGTTCGCCGGTGGGAGCGAGCGACTGGCGCCAGGCGACCCGGCCGTCCGGGTGCACTGCCGAGATCCGGCCGGCGCTGTCGAGGGCGAAGACGAGGCCGCCGCCGACAATCGGGACGGTGATGAGCCGGGTCCGTTTCGAGGAGCCTTCGCCGAGATCGACCGACCAGCGCAGGCGCGGCGACGCGGCGAGCGCCGGGTGTCCGGGGCGGCCGGCTGCGGTGCCGCTCGGGTGGGTCCATTCGGCATTCACGCGCGCCGGCGGCAGCGCGAGCGGCGGCACTTCGGCCGGGGCAACCGAGAGGGAATCGGCGGGACGCACGGGAATGCGCTCGCCCGGCAGGGTCGGCTCGCTCTCCGCACAGGCGGTGGCGAAGACGAGGCAACCGAGCGTGGCAAGGGTGCGGGCACGCGGCCGGCGAAGAGGAAGCAGGGGCATGGGCGGGTCTCCGGAGGCCTGGCTCAGCCGTTGGCGCCCGCCAGCGGGGCTTGTTCAGCGGGAACGGCGGCGTTGGGCGGATTGGCCTCACCAGGTGCAGCAGCCCTTGGCCGGAGCGCTGGCAACTCGCCTCCTGCCGCGATCAGGAGTTGGCGCGTACGCGCGGCGAGCGTGTCGGGCACGGAGGGTTCTGCCAGAATTGCCTCGAGATCGGCGCGTGCCTGATCGAGTTCGCCGGCTTCGAGGCGGACGAGCGCCTGTTGCTCGAGAGCGAGAAGGCGGAAGGGGCCATCGGGGCGCGACAGCGTCTCGATCGCGGCCAGCCGTTCGGAGCGGTCGAGCGCCGCACCGAGCACCGAAATGCGCTGGAGAAGGGCGAGATCACGGTAGAGCGGCAGGAGCGCGGTATTCTCGGATATGGTCTCGAGCATGGCGGCGGCCTCCGCCTCGTCGCCGGCCTCGAGAAGGGCGCCCGCCTGCGCCAGGCGCGCGAGCGGCGCCACGGTTTCGAGTTCCGCGGCGAGGTCGCCGAGGGCGGTGGCGCGGGCGGCGGGATCCTCGATCAAATAGGCCGTGCGCAGCCGGTCACCCGCTTCGCGCGCCGCCGCCTCGGCACGGGCCTTGCGCCATTCGTTGAAACCGGCCCCGCCGACGATCACGAGGAGGACGAGCGCCGCGATCCAGCCGTAGCGCCGGAGCAGGCGGGAGAAGCGTTCGCGGCGAATCTCTTCCGATACTTCGCGGATAAAGGAATCACTCAAACCTGCCTACTCCATCCTGCCGGCGGCCGGTATATCGTCGCGCTCCAAAGGTGCCAAGCCCGAAGCCCGGATGCGGAGGACAGGAAGGGCGTCCGGGCGCGCGGCAGCCGGGCTTCGGGCCCGGCACGCGCGGATGACGCGGTACCCATGCGGAGAACCCTTATCACGCTTTTGAAACTACTTCTGATTCAAGACCCGCCCGATCGTTCATGCTCTCGGATTCGCGCAGGTTGTCGGCCGGGCCCGACCGCGGCGCCGGCGCCTCCGGATGGTCGGCTTCGGCGCGCTGGCGGCCCCAGAGCCGGGCGTAACGGCCGCCGCGCGCGAGAAGCGTCGCGTGATCCCCGCTCTCCACGACGCGCCCGCCTTCGAGCACGAGGATGCGG
>CAYMOD010000282.1:0-3378 GCA_964391945.1 uncultured Rhodobacterales bacterium
AGGTCGAGAGAGATCGGACATGAATCCTCCAGGGCGGGTCCAGACCCCGATCGAAAGCCTCCAGCAGCTTCTCCAGGACGACATGGACCGGGTAAACCGGCTGATCCGTGCCCGGATGGCGAGCGAACACGCGCCGCGCATTCCGGAGGTGACGGCGCATCTGGTCGAGGCGGGCGGGAAGCGGATCAGGCCGCTCCTGACCATCGCGGCGGCGCGGCTCTTCGGCTACGGCGGCGAGCACCACCTCCGGCTGGCGGCGACGGTGGAGTTCATCCACACCGCGACCCTCCTCCACGACGACGTGGTGGACGAGAGCGCGCGAAGGCGCGGGCGGCCGACCGCGAATCTCCTCTGGGACAACAAGTCGAGCGTGCTGGTCGGCGACTACCTCTTCGCGCGGTCGTTCCAGCTGATGGTCGAGACCGGGAATCTCCGGGCGCTCGACATCCTCTCGAATGCCGCGGCGGTGATCGCGGAAGGCGAGGTGCTGCAGCTGACGACGGCGGCGAATCTTGCGACCGGCGAGGCCGCCTATCTCCGGGTGGTGCGGGGCAAGACCGCGGCGCTGTTCGCGGCGGCGGCGGAATCGGGCGCGATCGTTGCCGGTGCTTCCGACCGGGAAGTGGCGGCGCTCCGGGAATACGGCGACGCGCTCGGGGTCAGTTTCCAGATCGCCGACGACCTCCTCGACTATGGCGGCGCCAGCGCCTCGCTCGGCAAGGATGTCGGTGACGATTTCCGCGAGCGGAAGATGACCCTGCCGGTGATCCGGGCAATCGCGGCGGCCGATGCGGAGGAGCGCGGCTTCTGGGAACGGGTCATCGGCCGGGGCGACCAGCGGGAGGGCGACCTCGAACGGGCGCTCGCCCTCCTCGACCGGCACGGGGCGCTCGCCGCGACGCGGACGGTGGCCCTCGATCATTCCGAGCGGGCGAAGGCGGCGCTGGAGGCCCTGCCCCAAGGCCCGATTCGCGACCACCTCGCGGCCCTCGCGGAGTTCGTGGTCGCGCGCGTCCTTTAAGCAATCTCGAAACAGGTGGACCCACCTGTTGACCCGGAAATCGCCACCAGTCAGCAAGCCGGAGCGCCGGTCCGATGCAATCGGATCGGAAAGCGCTCCAGCCGGCGCGGATCATCCCCAACGGATCAGCCGGAGAGGGTATCAGCCGGAATTGCGCAATGCAGCGATCCGACTTGGGAATTCTGATGCACCGTCCATGCACGGAGCATATGCCTGATCCGGTGCGCCGCGCGCCGGATCAGGCGCTCTCCGCCCTCCGCGCCCGGATTGCGTCGAGCAGTTCGTCGCCGCCGCTCAGCGTGCATTCGGCGGGGCTGTCCTCGACACCGAGCGCCGCGATCACGCCGTCCTCGACCAGCATGCCGTAACGCTGGGAGCGGCCGAAGAATCCGGCCTCAGGCCGGTCGAAATCCATCCCGACCGCCCGGGTGAAGGCGCCGTCGGCGTCGGCGAGCATCCGGATACCGGCGTTGGCGGCGCCCGAACTCTCGCCCCAGGCGGCCATCACGAAGGGATCATTGACCGAGATCACGACGATACGGTCGATCCCCTCGGCCCGGAACGCGTCGGCGGTGCGCACGAGGCCCGGCAGATGCATGCCGTCGCAGGTCCTCGTGAAGGCGCCGGGCATGGCGAAGACCGCGGCACGGCCGGCGAAGACCTCCGCGCTCGGCACTTCGACCGGCTGATCGCCGATCACATCGAGAAAGACTGCCTCGGGCAGCCGGTCACCAACCTTGAGTCCCATGTTTCCTCCTCTGCTTGCCTGGGTCCGCGCCGGTCATATAGGGGAAATGCGGCCGGAGACAGGGGGAAGAAGTCATGCGCATCGTCGGCGGCCGGTTCCGGGGCACGCAACTCGCGACGCCGCCGCCGGGGGAGAGGACAGTGCGCCCGACCGCCGACCGGGTGCGGGAGAGCGTCTTCAACCTCCTCGCCCACCGGCCGGAGGGCAATGCGGTGGCGGGCGCGCGGGTGCTCGACCTCTTCGCCGGGACTGGCGCGCTCGGCCTCGAGGCGCTGTCGCGGGGTGCGGCGCGGGCGGTCTTCGTCGAGAACGGCCGCGCGGCCGTTCTCGTCGCGGCGAATATCGACCGGATCGGGGCGGGCGGCATCGGGGCGGGCGACGCGGCACGGCTGATCCGGCGGGACGCGACCCGGCTCGGCCCCTGTCCCGAGGAGATGTTCGACCTCGTCTTCCTCGATCCGCCCTATGGCCGGGGCCTCGGGGAGAAGGCAGTAGCATCGGCACTCGCCGGGGGCTGGATCGCGCCGGGAGCGCTCATCCTCTGGGAAGAAAGCGCGCCTCCCCTGCCCCCGCCCGGCTTGACCCATCTCGACACCCGCCGGTATGGGGAGGCCATGATCTCCCTCTTCCGGCTGACATGAACGCGGCGCGCGACCTCCTCGCCCGGGTCTTCGGCTTCCCCGACTTCCGGCCGGGGCAGGGCGAGATCGTCGAGGCGGTGATGGCGGGGCGCGATGTCCTCGCGATCATGCCGACGGGGGGCGGCAAATCGCTCTGCTATCAATTGCCGGCCCTGATGCGCGACGGCGTCACCCTCGTCGTCTCGCCGCTGATCGCGCTGATGCGCGACCAGGTGCGGGCGCTCCGCGAAGCGGGGGTGGCGGCGGGGGCGCTCACCTCGGCCGACGATCCCGAGGAGCGCGAAACGGTTCTCGAAGATCTCCGGGAGGGGCGGCTGAAACTCCTCTACATGGCGCCGGAGCGGCTCGGATCCGCGGCTGGGTTCCTGCGTCGTGCCGGTGTCGGGCTGATCGCCGTCGACGAGGCCCATTGCGTCAGCCAGTGGGGTCACGATTTCCGGCCCGATTACCTGCGGGTGGGCGCGCTGCGACAGGCGCTCGGCGGTATCCAGACCGTGGCGCTGACCGCGACGGCGGACGAGGAGACCCGGGCCGAGATCCTCGAGCGGCTGTTCGAGGGGACGGCGCCCGCGACCTTCCTGCATGGGTTCGACCGGCCGAATCTCCACCTCGCCTTCCAGCCGAAGGCGGAGCCGCGGCGACAGCTCCTCGATTTCGCCCAGGCGCGGCGCGGGCGCTCGGGCATCGTCTACTGCGCGAGTCGGGCGAAGACCGAGACACTGGCGCGCGCCCTCGGGCAGGCGGGCCACGTCGCGCTTGCCTACCATGCCGGGCTCGAAGCCGAGACGCGGCGGGCAGCGGAACGGCGGTTCCAGGCCGAGGACGGGCTCGTCGTCTGCGCCACCATCGCCTTCGGGATGGGGATCGACAAGCCGGACATCCGCTATGTCGTCCATGCCGACCTGCCGAAATCGGTCGAGAGCTATTATCAGGAGATCGGCCGGGCGGGCCGCGACGGCGCGCCGGCC
>CAYMOD010000283.1:0-3372 GCA_964391945.1 uncultured Rhodobacterales bacterium
TCCAGGTCGGCGTCGTGGGCGAGTTTCTCGAGCCGGGCGATCTGGTGTGCCTCGCGCGCGGGGTCCGACGGCGGCAGGTCGTGTTCGGCCTTCAGGCGGCCGATCGCCTGGGTATGGCTGAACCGCTCGGCGAGCGTGTAGACGAGGATCGCGTCGAGCCGGTCGATCGACTCGCGATGCTCGCGCAGCAGGTCGGTGGCGCGGCGGGCGCCTTCGGCGCTCATCGGGAGGGTTCCCCGGCGGGCTGCGGGGCGCGCGGCATCACTTCTTCTTCCCGAGCCCGGAGAGACCGGACGGCAGGTTCAGCCCGGGCGGCAAGGCGCCGGGGGCAGGAGCGCCGCCGGGTCCGCCGAGGCCGGGGAGGTTCGCCGGCGCGCCGCGTCCAAGCATGGAGGCGAGACCGCCGCGCATCAGGCCCTTCTTGCCCATGCCGCCCATCTTCTTCATCACGTCGGCCATCTGGCGGTGCATCTTGATGAGGCGGTTGAGGTCCTGCACCTCGAGCCCGGCGCCGGCAGCGATGCGCTTCTTGCGCGAGGCCTGGAGGATGGCGGGGTTGCGGCGCTCCGCTTTGGTCATCGAATCGATGAGCGCCACCTGGCGGCGGACGACGGAGTCATCGAAACCGGCGGCGTCCATCTGTTTCGAGAGCTTTCCCATCCCCGGCATCAGGCCCATGACGCCCTGGAGCCCGCCCATCCTGGTCATCTGCTCGAGCTGCGCCTTGAGGTCGTTCATGTTGAACTGACCCTTCTGGAAGCGCTTCATCATGCGCTCGGCGGCTTCCTGCTCGACGGTTTCCTGCGCCTTCTCGACGAGGGCGACGATATCGCCCATGCCGAGGATGCGGCCGGCGATCCGGTCGGGATGGAAGGCTTCGAGCGCGTCGGCGCGTTCGCCGACGCCGACGAACTTGATCGGCTTGCCGGTGATCGCGCGCATCGAGAGCGCAGCACCGCCGCGGCCGTCGCCGTCCATGCGGGTGAGGATGACGCCGGAGACGCCGAGGCGGCCGTCGAACTCGGTCGCGACGTTGACCGCATCCTGGCCGGTGAGACCGTCGACGACGAGGAGGGTCTCGCGCGGGGAGGTGGCGTCGCGAACCGCGGTCACCTCCGCCATCAGCTCCTCGTCGATGTGGAGGCGGCCGGCGGTATCGAGCATCACGACGTCGTAGCCGCCGAGCGTCGCCTGCTGTTTCGCACGTTTCGCGATCGCAACCGGATCCTGGCCGGGGACGATCGGCAGGGTATCGACGCCGACCTGGGTGCCGAGGACGGCGAGCTGTTCCATCGCCGCCGGGCGGCTGGTGTCGAGCGAGGCCATCAGCACGCGCTTGCCCTCGCGTTCCTTGAGGCGCTTGGCGAGCTTGGCGGTGGTCGTCGTCTTGCCCGACCCCTGGAGGCCGACCATCAGGATCGGCGCCGGCGGGTTGGCGACGCGGAGCGCGGTCGGGTCCTTGTCGTCGCCGGAGAGGACGCGGATGAGTTCGTCATGGACGATCTTCACGACCTGCTGGCCCGGCGTCACCGAGCGGGTGACGGCCTGGCCGCGGGCCTGCTCGCCCACGCGTTTCACGAAGTCGCGGGCAACGGGGAGCGAGACGTCGGCCTCGAGCAGGGCGACGCGGACTTCGCGGAGTGCGTTCGAGATGTCCTCGTCGGTGAGCGCGCCCTGTTTGGTGAGGCGGCCGAAGACGCCGGAAAGGCGGTCGGAGAGGTTTTCGAACATGGGCGCGGGCCCCTTCGTGCTTCGTGCGCGCGCCGGCGGGCATGGAAACCATGAGCGCGCCGGCAGGCGCGAATATGAGGAAAGCGCCGGTGGGCGCAACGCGCTGACCGACGGCGATCCTGAGAGTCAGGACCGGAGAGGACGAACTTCCCCGGAGGTTGCGGCTCCCTTAGAGGTTCCGGGCCTTCAGGTCAAGGGCGCGTGCGGGCCTTGGCGAGCGCGGCGGCAAGGGTGCGGTCATAGCGGACGAGCGGCGGTTTCAGCCCCTGGGCGAACAGCGTGCGGCGGACATCGCGAGTCGTCCCGGTGAAGACCAGCCGCACGTTGCGGCGCGCGGTCTTGCGCGCAAGCCCTTCGAGCATGTTGGCGGCGGTCGAATCGAGGAGCGGCACCGCCTCGAAATCGACGATCAGCACCTTGTGCCGGGCGGAGATGCGCTCGAGCACGGCACCGACCGAAGCCGCGGCTCCGAAGAAGAAGGCGCCCGAGATGCGGTAGACAACGACGGCGGGATCGGTGGCGACGCTCTCGTCATAGCGCGTGCGCTCCTCGGCATGGTCGGGACGGTCCTCGGGGATCTGCGGCATGTAGCGCTCGACCTCGGTCGCGCGCGACATGCGGCCGATGAAGAGGAGCGCGCCGAGGGCGAAGCCGACGACGATCGCCTCGGTGAGGTCGCGGAAGACCGTGAGCGCGAAGGTGATGCCCAGCACCGCCGCATCGCCGCCCGAGGTGCGGAAGAGGACGGCGATCGCGTCCTTCTCGATCATGTTCCAGGCGACGACGGCGAGAACGCCAGCGAGGCTCGCGAGCGGGATATAGGCGGCAAGCGGTGCCGCGACGAGGACGAAGGCGAGGAGGAAGCCCGCGTGGAGCATCCCCGCCACCGGTCCGCGCGCCCCGGCACGGACATTGGTCGCGGTCCGCGCGATGGTGCCGGTGACGCAGAAGCCGCCGAAAAGCGCGGCGGCGACATTG
Source organism: uncultured Rhodobacterales bacterium (assembly GCA_964391945.1). Lineage (GTDB taxonomy): Bacteria > Pseudomonadota > Alphaproteobacteria > Rhodobacterales > Rhodobacteraceae > Amaricoccus. The sequence continues at coordinate 2,710 of CAYMOD010000283.1, forward strand.
GCCGCACCTTGGGCCACGAGTTCGCAGTTCGAGCGGTGGCGGCGGCCGGTCATTCCATCGGCGACGACGGCCGAGAGGAGCGATTCGATGGCCCCGAGGAGGGTGAAGGCGACGGCGTTCGGGAGCACGGCCTTGACCAGCGCGAGGTCCATCTCCGGCAGCGAAGGCGCCGGCAGCCCGGCGGGAATGCCGCCGAATTGCGAACCGATGGTCGCGACCGGCAGGCCGAAGGCCGCAGTCGCGGCGGCGCCGGCGGTGACGGCCACGAGCATCCCCGGCCAGCGCGGCCGCAGCCGGCCGATGGCGACGATGATGGCGATGGTGGCAAGGCCCACCGCGATCGCCGCTGGTGTCGCGGTAGGCAGGGCGTCGAGGAGAACGGGGAGTTTCTCGAGGAAAGGTCCCGGCTCCTCGCCCTCGATGGTGAGGCCGAGGAGCGGCGTGATCTGGCTCGCGGCGATGATGACGGCGATCCCGGCGGTGAAGCCGACGGTGACCGGATAGGGGATGAATTTCACATAGGTGCCGAGGCGGAGGAACCCGAGCGCGGCCAGCATCAACCCCGAGAGCATGGTGGCGAGGATGAGCCCCTCCGGGCCGTGGGTCTGGACCGTGGCCGCGACCAGCACGATGAAGGCGCCGGCCGGGCCGCCGATCTGGAAC
>CAYMOD010000284.1:0-3363 GCA_964391945.1 uncultured Rhodobacterales bacterium
CATGCCGGTAGTCTCGGGGCGGCGCCTGTCCTCCTCTATGGTGCCGGCATCGCCTGGACGCTCGGATACGACACGATCTACGCCCATCAGGACAAGGAGGACGACGTGCTGATCGGCGTGCGTTCGACGGCGCTCCTGTTCGGTGTGAATACCCGCCGCTGGCTCGCGGGCTTCCTCGTCCTCGCCGTCGTCCTCATCCTCGCCGCGATCCTGATCGCCATCGAAGGGACGCTCCCCCGCGCCGCCGCCCTCACCGGCCTCACCGGATTCGCCCTCCACCTCGCGTGGCAACTCCGCTCGCTCCGGATCGACGATCACACCCGCTGCCTCGCCCTCTTCCGCTCCAACCGTGACGCCGGACTGATCCTTGCCGGCGGGCTGGCGCTCGCCGCGCTCCTGTGATCCGCACCCCGCTTGCGGCACCCCGACCGCTTCCCTAAGACGCGGCGCACGGACCTTCAGGGAGGACCCTCGATGCGGCTCAGGGCGATCGCCTTCGCCCTCCTCGCCTTCGGCGCGGCAACGGGCGCGGCATGGCAGGCGGGTGTTGTGGCCTCGGACCTCGCGGAGGATCGCTCGGCGGCACGCCTCACAGCCGCACTCGAAACCGCCGGCCATGCCTGGGCATCGGTCACGGCGGACGGGCTCGTCGTCACCCTCACCGGCACCGCCCCGGACGAGGCCGCCCGGTTCCATGCGGTCGAGGCCGCTCGCCGCGCGCTCGTCCTCGGCCGCATCGACGACCGGACCGGGATCGCGGGCACGCGCCCCCTCGTCCCGCCGGGTTTCGCGGTCGAGATCCTCCGCAGCGACGACAATATCTCGCTCGTCGGCCTCGTTCCCGATGACGGCACCCGCGAAGCGGTGGTTGCGGCAATCGCGGATGCGGGCACCGCCACCGACATGCTGGAAGTGGCCGACCACCCCGCTCCGCCCGCCTGGGAGGCCACGGTCGCCTTCGGTCTCGACGTCCTCGCGCTTCTGCCGCGTGCCCAGATCGAACTCGCGCCCGGCCGGGTCACCGTGACTGCCGTCACCGAGGACGAGGAGGAGCGCGCCGCCCTCGCGCGGCAACTCCGCGATGATGTCCCCGACGATGTCGCGCTCGCGCTCGATCTCCGGGCACCGCGGCCGGTGCTGTCGCCCTTCACCTTCGCCTTCCGCCAATCACCCGATGAAGGCGCGTTCGTCGAAGCCTGCAGCGCAGAGAGCGACGAGGATGCCGCGGCCATCCTCGAAGCGGCCGGGAAGGCCGGCGCGGCGGCGAAGTGCCGGATCGGTCTCGGTGCGCCCACCTCCGACTGGGCCGCGGCCGTGCGCCTCGGTATCGCGGCAGTGACCCGCCTTGGGGGCGGCAGTTTCGCCCTCAACGACATGGAAGCGGTGCTGGTCGGCCCGCCCACGGTCGCGCCCGACCGTCTCGCCGAGATCGGCGCCGGCCTCGATGAAGCCCTGCCGAAGGTCTTCACCGTCTCGGTCCGTGGCGGCGCTCCGATCGAGGCGCCCGAGGACACCGTGGCCATCGAGGAACCGCGCTTCCGTGCCCTGCTCGCCGAAGGCATGGTCCAGTTGACGGGACCGATCACCAACCGTACCGCCGAGATCGCGATCCGCGGCTTCGCGGAGGCGATCTTCGGCCACGAGAAGGTCGCGAGCACCACAATCATCCTCGCCGGCCTTCCCGAGGGCTGGCCGATGCGCATCCTGACCGCCATCGAGGCGCTCGCGATTCTCGAGGAAGGCGAAGTCGAGGTGACCCCGGGCCGGGTCACCGTCTCCGGCCGCAGCCTCAAGACCGAGCCCGAGCGCGCGCTCAGGACCTTCTTCGCGGAGAAGGACGCGGGCGAGGTCGTCCTCGACGTCACCTACGACGCCAAAACGGCCGCGGTCCGCGCCGAGGCCGAGCGCCCGCGCGAGGAGGTCTGCGCCGAACGCGTCACCGAAATCCTCGATGGCGAGATGATCACCTTCGCGAGCGGTTCGGCGGGGATCGTGGAGGAAAGCGGTGACGTCATCGCCGCCCTCGCCGAAGCGCTGCAAGGCTGTCCGGGCGCGCATTTCGAGGTTGCCGGCCACACCGATGCAAGCGGCAACACCGAATCCAACCAGAAGCTCAGCGAAGACCGCGCGGCGGCGGTCGCCGAAGCCCTGCAGGACGCTGGCGCCTTTCTCGTCACGCTCGAGCCGAAGGGCTACGGGCCGGATCGCCCCGTCGCCGACAACGACACCGAAGAAGGACGGGCGCGGAACCGGCGCATCGAGTTCGCGCTGCGCCGCGACGGGCCCCAGGCCGCCAAAGCCGCCGCGGACGCGGACGACGAGGCACCCGCCGCAAACGCAGGCGCGGAGGTGGGCGACAGCGGGATCGCGGAGGAACCCATGGACGCCGAGCAGCCCGAGGAAACGGGACACCCCGAAGACGCGGCGGAGAGCCTCGATTCCGAAGCAGAACCCGAAGAGACCGATGAACAGGACTGAGCTGACACTGATCGTCACCGGCGCGCTGCTTGTCGCCTTCCTGTTCGGCTGGCTGCTGCGCGGCGTGTTCCGGCGGCTCAACGCCAACGGCCGATCGGGGCTGCGCAACGCCGCCGATCTCGTCGACCGGCTCCACAAGGCGGAGGAATCGGAGGCGCGCCTGCACGGGATCGAGCGCGAACTGACTGCCGAACTCGGCGAGGTGCGGCGCGAACTCGCCGAATGCCTCCGCCGCCTCGATACCGCCCGCGCCGAAGTGGAGGAGATCCGCGACGCCTACCGCCAGGCCATCGGACCGCGCGATGGCCCCTGATACCCGAAGCTTTGCGGAGGCCCCGTTCCGGGTCAAGTCGCACGCCTGTTCCCCGGCCATCCGGCCGACAGCGCGCGCCCTGACCCACATGTTCGGCAGACGCTGACCGGCAACATCACGGACGACTCCCCGCAGTACCGTCGCGATCTCGGCGATCTGCAGCGCGGGCGTGGAAGGCATGAGCCTGACCACCACCCCGCCGGACTCGATCCCGATCCGTTCGGAAGCCGCGGTATCCGGCCTGCGGTTCGGCTTTGGGGTCTCGGCGTCGGGCTCCGTCAGCATCGACGGTACGAAACCCGGCTGGTCCTTCGCGGGAACCAGACCGGACTTCCCTTTGCGGTGCAGCCGCCGCCAGGTTGTCAACTGCAATGGCCTCAGTCGATGCCGGCGTGCAACCTCGCATAGCATGACCCCGGCGCATGGCTCCCGGCCGCGATCCGCAACTTCGTCTCGGGCAGCCACGGTCGACGACCACCGCGATCCTCCAGCACTTCGTATCGCCCGACAAATCCATCCCGAGACCAATACCTTCTTCGCGCTTTACTACCTGCTGACCGGTTTCCACGCGC